>NZ_JBHYJI010000001.1:0-9757 GCF_042740435.1 Streptomyces sp. NPDC059002
ACCGAGCTCACCGTGGCGTTCCCCTATGGGGACTTGGCCGCCACGGAGGAACTGCTCACCCGGTACCAGGACGAGATCGCCTGCCTGATCCTGGAACCCGCATCCCACACCGAGCCCCCGCCCGGCTACCTCGCGAGCCTGCGCGAACTGGCCGACCGGCACGGCTGCGTACTGATCTTCGACGAGATGATCACCGGCCTCCGCTGGTCCGAGGCGGGCGCCCAGGGCCTGTACGGCGTCGTCCCCGACCTCTCCACGTTCGGCAAGGCGCTGGGCAACGGATTCGCCGTCTCCGCGCTCGCCGGGCGGCGCGAGCTGATGGAGCGGGGCGGCCTTCGCCACCCCGGCGAACGGGTGTTCCTGCTGTCCACCACGCACGGCGCGGAGACGCACTCGCTGGCCGCCGCGATGGCCGTGCAGACCACCTACGTCGAGGAGGGCATCACCGCGCGCCTGCACGCCCTCGGCGAGCGGCTGGCCGCGGGGGTCCGCGAGGCCGCGGCCGGCATGGGCGTCGGCGACCACGTCGTCGTCCGGGGCCGGGCCAGCAATCTGGTCTTCGCCACGCTCGACGAGAACCGGCAGCCGTCGCAGCGCTATCGCACCCTGTTCCTGCGCCGTCTCCTCGCGGGCGGGGTCCTCGCCCCGTCGTTCGTGGTCAGCAGCGCGCTCACCGACGCCGACATCGACCGCACCGTCGACGTGGTGGCCCAGGCATGTGCGGTGTACCGCAAGGCACTTGACGCCGCCGACCCCGGCCCGTGGCTGGCCGGACGCCCGGTGAAGCCGGTGTTCCGCCGCTTGGCGTGACCTCAGCGGCGCTCCCGCCGACCGGCGTCGGCCGTCCGCTCGGCCCGCCGGTCGGCGATCCGGTCGGCCGCCCGGTCGACCAGCCACGCGGTCGCCGGTACCACCGCGAGCGCGGTGCACCAGCCGCCGAGGACGTCGGTCGAGTAGTGCGCGCCCAGGGCGACCTGCGCCCAGCCCATGGCGGCGCCCGCGGCCAGCGCGGCGGCGAGCACGAGTGACATCCCGCCCGTCCTGCCGAGGCCGAGCCGACCGGTCGCGGGCAGCGCCACCACGAGGGCGAGCGCGGTGAGGAAGGCGGTGTGCCCGCTCGGGTAGGACAGATTGTCGCCGTGGATGGTGCGCCCCACCGGGGACTTGAGCAGCGTCGCCGTCACCACGGTGACACCGACCCCGGCCACCACGAGCACCGCCGCGCGAGGACACCGGAGCAGCAGGCAGGCCGCCACGGCGACCACGATCAGCGTCGCGGCCCCCACCGGCTCCCCCAGGGAGTCCGTGACCAGGGCGACGTGCCGCCACGGCGGCCGCACGCTGTCCGACGTCGGCGGGAAGATCCACCTGTCCACCGCGCCGGGCGTGCTGTCGTCGGCGTACAGAACCCCGATCACGACGACCACCAGCGCGGCGACACCCGCCAGCAGCCCGAACCACGCACGCAGCGACGGAGGCAGCACCGCGGACACCGGACGACGCCCGGTCACCGCCTCACCGCACCCGGTCGCCCCACCACGCCCAAGCCTTGCTTCCGATCCGCTCCGGCCGGCCGATCCCACGCAAGCCCCCCGTCGAGTCCGCGACTTGTCACCCTACAACTCGACAGAGGTCCCCGGAGGGGAGTCACCCGGCCGCTCCGCCCTCACATACCGCAGCCAGGGCCGCACATCCCCGCGCCCGCGCAGCCGGAAGCCCGCGTCCGCGACCAGGGTCTCCGGCAGCTCCACGCGGTAGTACGCCATGGTGTGAGCGGTGAGCCCGGCCACCAGGCGCCGGGCGGCGCGGGTGCGCGGCGGCCGGAAGTCGGCGAGCATCAGTCGGCCTCCGGGGCGCAGTACCCGGTGCATCTCCCGTACGGCGGCCTGCCGTTGGTCCTCGGGCACGTGGTGCAGGGCGAGACAGGAGACGACGACGTCGACCGACGCGTCCGGCAGGCCGAGCTCCTGCCCGACCCCTTCCTCGTACGAGCAGTTGGCCTCGGTCGTGTGGTCGCGCGCGTAGGCGAGGACGCTGGGCGACGGGTCGACTCCGACGGCCGATCCGTCCGGGGCGACGGTGCGGGCCATGCGCCGCGTCAGAAGTCCGGTGCCGCAGCCCACGTCGAGGACGCGATCGCCGGGGCGGGCGCCGCTGAGGGCGGCGAGACGGTCGTAGGCGCGGCCGCGCAGGCCGCCGAAGAAGAGCGCGCCGAAGAACTCGTAGGCGCGGGCGGATCCGATCAGCCGACCCCGGCTGTCGGCGTGCGATGGCTGATGACCGTGCTGCAGAAGCCTCTCAAGTCCCATGGCCCGCCCCTTACTTAGTCACGACTAAGTCCGTGCTTCGAGCTTAGTCGCGACTAAGTAAGGCGCCAAGAGGTCTACGATGCGGGCGTGAGCCCCACCGAGTCCGTCCCCGAGCCCGCGGCATCACCGGACCGGAAGAAGCGGCGCGTGCGCTTCACCTCGCAGCAGCGCCGCGCCTCGATCCTGGAAGCCGCCACGGAGGTCTTCGCGCGGACCGGCTACCAGCGCGGCAAGGTCTCCGTGATCGCGGCCCGGGTAGGGGTGAGCGAGCCGGTGGTCTTCCAGAACTTCGGCTCCAAGTCCGCGCTCTACCGGGCCGTCCTCGATCACGCCGTCAGCCACCTGTGCGAGCTCCTCGAAAGCACCGCCCGCTCCGGCCGCCCGGTGGACGAACTCCTGGCGGACTTCCTCGCCCCCGCCCACCAGGAACGGCTGCATGCCCGCGGCTCCCTCGGCTTCCTCTTCGCGGACGCCCACACCCTCACCGGCGACCCCGAACTGGCCGAAGCGGTACGCGCCCTCCATGAACGCTTCGCCGACCACCTCACCGCCCTGCTGGCGCAAGGGCAGCGCGAAGGGGACATCCGCCCCGATCTCGACCCGCGCACCGGGGCGTGGTGGCTGCTCTCGACGCTGCACGCCAGGACGTTCCGCTCCACGGTCGCTCCACAACGCGCCCCGCTGGAGGCCGAGTTGGTGAAGCTGACCCTGGAGGCACTCACCGGGCGTGCGGAACCGGCTTGTCCGGCGCCAGCGAGTTGCCCGGGGCGATGTTGCCGCAGTCGGACGGCGCCTTCTTGCCCGCGAAGCGGTCGTTGAGCCAGCTCAGCGCGCTGGGCACCCACGGCACGATCGCGCCGACGTGGCTGAGCGCGTCGTACTGCCGGAACTTGATCGCGGCGTCGCCCTTGTCGCAGTACTGTCGCGCCAGCGCGCGCACGTCTCCGGCGACCATGACGCCGTCACCGGTGCCGACGCCGGGGCGGTTGCTGAAGGTGCCCTCCAGGACGCCGCCGTTGCCCTGCGCAATAAAGCCGGGGGCGGTCGGGGTGGGGGCCGAGCCGAGGTTGATCTTGTTGACGGCCTCGACGAACTCGGGCACGGAATTCGGGTCGGCGTACTCCGGCTTGGCCATCTTCTTCCAGGTCAGACCGGGGTAGCGGCCCAGCGCGTCGACGATCGACGCATGCTCGACCTTCTCGTACACCTTCTTGCCGTAATCGCTCATGTAGCGCTTGAGATCGATGTCGTAGGAGCGGGCGACACCGATGATGGCCATGGGGATGACTCCGGACCACACCAGGCTGCCGTCGACGTACTTGAGGTTGTGCGACGGCTTCACGAGCAGCCCGCCCTCGGCGTAGCCGACCAGCCGCTTGTCGACGTCCGGTGCGTAGCCCGGCGCGAGCGCGGCGGCCCAGTTGGTCGCGATGGCGCCGCCGGAGTAGCCGACGAGACCGAAGCGGGCGTCCGGTCTGATGCCGGTCCCCGACGCGGAGTTGCCGGCGGCGCGGATCGAGTCCAGCGTGTTGTACCCGTACTCCGGTCCGGCCGCGAAGTCGGCGGACTGCCCCTCGGTGTCCGGGATCACGACGTCGTAGCCCTGCAGCAGGAGCGGCGCCACGAAGAGGGACTCGGCGTTCGCGATGACGCCGCCGAGACGGAGGTCGCCCGCTATCGCCCGGGACGGTCCGTCCTCGGGGTTCAGCGAGTCGTAGAACGACTGGTACGACACGGCCTTGCTGCCGTCGCCACCCGGGCTGCGCACCACGGTGGTCACCCCGGCGGACGGGCGGTTCTGCGCGTCGGTCGTGCGGTAGAGCAGCTGGACCGCCTTGACGGGCGTCGGGATGCCGACGACGTGGTACTGCAGCGTCCGCTTCTTCAGCACGTCCCCGGGCGCGTAGGAGGACAGCGGCTTGCTGCCGTCGTACGTGTAGAACGAGTCGCTCGACGCGGCCGTCGCCGCCGACGAGCCGCCGGCCGGGGCGGACGCGACCGCTGCGGCGGGAGCGGCAGTCAGGGCGAGCGCGGTGACACCTGCGGTGGCGATGTGCCGAACGGCGATTTTATCCATGACTCCCTCGACTCGTGAAGCAGCTCACCGGGATGACTGCTGGAGCCCGCCGGGGTGTTACCGGCAGGTAACGCGAAGCGCAACTTACCAACCGGTAACGCCAGTTGCCCAGAGGTACGACAGAGTTCGTTGAATCCCCTCGATACCCCGGGACACCTGTCGGGCGGTCGAGTCGGGTCACGCCAAGTGCGGTCGACCACTGCTCTGGCTATGGCCGCCTTACTGACGGGTCATTAGGGTGCTGCCGTCACTCCCCCTTGCCCACAGGAGAGTTGGGAGAGCCGCATGACATCAGCCTTACGCAGGCGAACGGTGACGGCGGGTGCCGCCGTCGCCGTCGCGGTGCTCGCTCTGCCCGGGTCCGCCACCGCGCAGAACGGACACACGCCGAACGACGCCCCGAGCGCGACCCCCTCGGCCCAGTCCCCCGGGGCGGCCACCGACGCCGGGGAGCACCACAAGGGCGGGCAGCATCCGGGCAAGAAGAAGCCGGGCAAGAAGACGCCCGGCACGATCCTCAGTTCGGAGCCGTCCTCGTTCCAGTACACGCCGGGCGTCCCCACCCCCACCAAGGCCTGGAAGATCACCTATCGGTCGACCTCGGCCAACGGCCGGCCCAACGCGGTCTCCGGCACGGTGATCGTTCCCGACGACGGCAGAACGACGCCGCGCCCGCTCATCACGTATGCGGTCGGCACCGTCGGCCTCGGTGACAAGTGCGCACCGTCCGCCGGTTTCCCGGGCGGCACGACCACCGAGGCACCGCTCGTCAACGCCGCGCTGGTACGGGGCTACGCGGTCGTCGTCACGGACTACGAGGGGCTCGGCACGCCGGGCGACCACACCTACATGGTCGCCAGGGCGCAGGGCAGTGCGGTGCTCGACGCGGCGCGCGCGGCCCAGCGGCACCCCGATGCCGCGAAGTACGGGGTCGACGCGACGGCGCCGGTCGGGATCATGGGCTACTCGCAAGGCGGCGGCGCGAGCGCGAAGGCCGCCGAGATGGCCGCGGCGTACGCCCCTGAACTGAAGGTCAAGGGCACGGCGAGCGGCGGTGTTCCGGCAGATCTCGCCAAGGTCGCCGACTCGCTCGAAGGCGGCGACAGCGCCGGATACCTGCTGATGTCGGCCGTCGGCCTGAACGCCGCCGATCCGGCTCTCCACCTCGACAAGTACCTCAACGCCGAGGGCCGCAAGCTCGCCGACGTGGTCCGGAGCGAATGCGTGGGGACCGTCCTGGAGGCCGGGCGCGGCAAGACGATCGAGGACGTGACGACGTCCAACCCGCTGGAGCGTCCGGACTGGCAGCGGGCCATCGCCAAGCAGCTGATCGGGACCAAGCGGCCGTCGGCGCCGACGTTCCTGTACCACGGGGACGCGGACGAGACGATCCCCTACGCGGTGGGGCAGAAGTTGCGCGCCGACTGGTGCGCGAAGGGCCACGCCGTCCAGTGGCGGTCCTTCCCCGGCCAGTCCCATGTCGGGACGGCGATCCAGGGCAACGGTCCCGCCCTCGAGTGGCTCGGCCAGCGCTTCGCCGGCCAGCCCACCTCCGGCAACTGCGGCACGTGAGCCACGAGCCTGCTCCCGGGGCCCCAGGCGAGCACGACCCAGGCGCCATCCCGGGAGCGGGCATCGCACGCGACATCCCTGAGCAGCGAGAAGGCCGCCGTGGAACCAGAAAGAGGCCGCCCTCACGGACGGCCTCTGAACTGCGGATTTCACCGACATCACTGTCGGGACGACAGGATTTGAACCTGCGACCCCTTGACCCCCAGTCAAGTGCGCTACCAAGCTGCGCCACGTCCCGTTGCCCGTGTGACCTGGGGTTTCCCCTGGCCGAACGCGCACCGAAACAATACCGCACTCCGGCCGGTGATCGCTCACCCCTTTCCGCGGAAGGGTCTCTGTTGACCTCAAGTGCGGTTTAAGTTGCACGCTGCTCGGCATGACGACGACCACGGAACGCGGATACGACTACGCAGACCTGCCCCGGCTGATGGGGCTGATGACCGGGGCGGAGAAGCACGGCCCCGCGGCGACATCCACGCTCGACGCTCTCTGGGTGCTCTACGACCGGGTGCTCGACGTCACACCGGAGCGGATCGAGGACCCGGCGCGGGACAGGTTCCTGCTCTCCAAGGGGCACGGGCCCATGGCGTACTACGCGGTGCTCGCCGCCAAGGGGTTCCTGCCCGTCGACTGGCTCGAGGGCTTCGGGTCGTACGACTCGCCGCTCGGGCACCACCCGGACCGGGTGCTCGTGCCGGGCGCCGAGATCGGCAGCGGGTCGCTGGGGCACGGGCTGCCGATCGCGGTGGGGACGGCGCTCGGGCTCAGGGCGCGGGGCCTCACCGGGCCCCGGGTGTGGGTGCTCGTCGGGGACGCCGAGATGGACGAGGGCAGCAATCACGAGGCCATCGCCTACGCCGGGCCCGCCGGGCTCGAACAGCTGCACGTCCTCGTGATCGACAACGCCTCCGCCAGCTATGCGCGGCCCGGCGGGATCGCCGCCCGGTACGAGGCGGCCGGCTGGTCGGCCGAGACCGTGGACGGGCGGGACCACGACGCGCTGTACGCGGCCTTCACGGCGCCGCATCCCGGACGGCCGCGCGTGGTGGTCGCGCGGGTCGAGCCCAAGGAGTACGCGGGCGAGCCCAAGTCCGCGTGACCGAGAACACCGCCCTCACCTGTGCGTACACACTTCCGGAAGGACCGTTCTGCCATGGACACCATGCGTGACCGCCTCGCCCCCGTCCTCACGCGGCTGCTCGACGAGGATCCCCGTGTCGCCGTCGTTCTCGCCGAGATCGGCAAGGACGGCTTCGACGAGGCGATGCGTGACCACCCGGACCGGGTGATCAATGTCGGGATCAGGGAGCAGCTGCTGGTGGGGGCGGGCGCCGGGCTCGCGCTCGCCGGGCTGCGGCCCGTCGTGCACACCTTCGCGAGCTTCCTCGTGGAGCGGCCCTTCGAGCAGATCAAGCTCGATTTCGGGCACCAGGGCGTGGGCGGGGTCCTGGTCAGCGCCGCGGCGTCGTTCGACTGGCCCGCGGGCGGCTTCACGCACATGTCGCCGGGCGACGTGGCACTGCTCGACACCCTCGACGGCTGGACCGTGCACGTGCCGGGCCACCCGGACGAGGCCGAAGCGCTGCTGCGGCACGCCGTCGCCGCGGGCGACGACAAGGTGTACGTACGCCTGTCGGTGCAGTCGAACGGGCGGGCGCTGCCGGTCGACGGCGAGCGTTTCCTGCCGGTGCGCGAGGGGCGGTCCGGCGTGGTCGTCGCGGTCGGCCCGATGCTCGACCAGGTCGTCGCCGCCACCGAGGGGCTCGACGTGACGGTGCTGTACGCCACGACCGTGCGGCCCTTCGACGAGGAAGCGCTGCGCCGGGCTGTCGGGGCCGGGACGGGCACCGATGTCGTGGTCGTCGAGCCGTACCTCGCGGGCACCTCGACGGGCGCCGTGAACGACGCGCTCACGCACCTGCCGCACCGGGTCCTCGGTCTCGGCGTGGGCCGTCGTGAGCTGCGCCGCTACGGCACGGTGGACGAGCATCTGACCGCGCACGGGCTCGACACGGGATCGCTGCGCGAGCGGATCACCGGGTTCCTGGGCGAGCGGGTGCCCGCCTAGCCGTGCGTGGTCGCGGGGAGCGGGTCCGGTGGGCGGGCGGCGCTCCCCGCCCTTCACCCCGCGGACGGGACCCCCAATTCCGGGTGGGCTTCGAGGAGTCGGGGCGGGGCCGCCTGCCGCCAGGAGTCCGCGAGGATGTCGGTCAGCTCCTCCTCGTCGAGGGCCGCGAGGCGCACCCGCACCCAGGCGGAGCCCGCCTCGTGGTCGGCGACCCAGAACTTGTCGGGCTCGGCGAGGACCAGTTCGTCACGCTCCACCTTCGGACAGCGCACGGCGAAGGACGTCTCGTCGTCGGGCACCGTCACGAACATCTTTCCGGCCACACGGAACGTGGGCATGCTCCACGCGATCTTCTCCACCGTGTCCGGCAGGGCGAGGGCAAGGCGGCGCACGTCATCGGAGGTGACGCGGGCACGGGATCTGGACTTCGACATGCCATGAACCGTAGCCAACGCCACTGACAGTCACCCGTCGGCAGCCGCCGGGCGCCCTCACAGGACCCGCTCGTCCAGCCAGGCCGTGAGGTCCTCCTGGACCTCGTCGCGGTTGGTCTCGTTGAGGATCTCGTGGCGCGCGTCGCGGTAGCCCTTCCAACTGAGGTCCTCGACGCCCACGTACCGGAAGTCCTCCAGGAGTTCATGGACCAGCGTCATGCGCTGGTTGCAGGGGTCCTGCTCGCCGACCGCGATGTGGATCGGCAGATCGGCGGGCACGCGCGCGAGGTTGCGCGGATCGTTGATCTTGCGCACACCCCGCACCCAGTCGAGGGAGAGCCCCGCGGAGAAGGGGAACCCGCAGCGCTCGTCGGCCACGTACGCGTCGACCTCGGCCTCGTCGCGGGAGAGCCACTCAAAGCCGGTGCGGTGCGGGTACGGGTCGTTGAAGGAGGCGAAGAGGTCGGGCACGAACGAGGAGAGCGCCGCGCGGCCGCGTTCGGCGATCTCCTGTTCCAGGCGGGCGACGGACTGCTGCGTCTCGGCGCCGGGCAGCGACCGGAACGTGCCCGAGAGGATCAGGCCCGCGAGCCCGTCGGCGTACTCCTGGGCGTAGTCCCTCGCGAGCATCGAGCCGAGGCTGTGGCCCAGGAGGAAGAACGGGACCCCGGGGTGCAGGGTGCGCACCTGGTCTCCAATGGCCTTGAGGTCGTCGACGATCGCCCGCCAACTGTCGGCGTCCTTCGCGCCGTCCGCTCCGGAGGTCACGCCGTAGCCGCCCGTGGCCTGCGCGGTGGCGCCGTGGCCGCGATGGTCGGAGGCGATCACTCCGTAGCCGTGGCCGGTCAGGTGGCGGGCGAACCGGTCGTAGCGCAGGGCGTGTTCGGCGGCGCCGTGCGCGATCTGCACGTAGGCGCGGGGCCTGCCGTCGGCGGGCAGCCAGGTGTAGGTGGCGACGGGCACGCCGTCCGCCGCGGTGAGCAGCCCCGCGGTGTACGCGGCGGTGGGGGGCGTGGTGGTCGTCCGGTCGTGGGCGTCGTCTCGGGGGTCGGGCATCGGAGCGGGCTCCCTGGCAGATCGGCTGAGTTCCTCCGGCTCAGCCTCCCCCGCATGTGAGACGTCATGCTCCCGCGACATGAGACGTCGTGACTCCCGCGCGCGCGTGAGACCTCGGAACTCCGGCTGACCGGGTGGAGCGGGACGGCACATGCTCCCGCGGGCGTGCGGCCTCGGGGCGTTCCGCGCCTGGCCGGACTCGCGGGCCGGCATGCTCCGCGCGCGTGCGACCTCGGGGGCG
>NZ_JBHYJI010000001.1:9856-172041 GCF_042740435.1 Streptomyces sp. NPDC059002
GTTCCACGCCTGGCCGGACTCGCGGGCCGGCATGCTCCGCGCGCGTGCGACCTCGGGGGCGTTCCACGCCTGGCCGGACTCGCGGGCCGGCATGCTCCGCGCGCGTGCGACCTCGGGGGCGTTCCACGCCTGGCCGGACTCGCGGGCCGGCATGCTCCGCGCGCGTGCGACCTCGGACGCACCGGTGCGTCAGCGCCCCGAGCCGGACCGTGTTCCCGCGCGCGGGACGGCATTTGCGCCGTCCTACCTCCCGTACACGGACGGCGTTTGCACCGTCCTGCCTCCCGCACACGGGACCGCATGCGCAGCACTCCGCCCCCCGCGCGCGGGACCTCATGCGCACCACCCCAACCTCCCGCGCACAGGACCCCATGCGCGCCACCCCAACCTCCCGCACACAGGACCGCATGCGCACCACCCCAACCTCCCGCACACCGCACCCCACACAGACCGCCACCCCACACAGAGCACCACCCCACGCCACCCCCTCCAACTCCCGCCCCGCGCAAGCCCCTTCCGACCCATTGACCCTCCGCAGAAGCGGAACCTACCCTGAGTCCCGCACCGCGAAAGCGCTTTCTAACCGCCCGGTGCCACGCTCCAGCTCAGCTGAGCCCCGCAATCCCGCTCCAGCGCAGCCGCACACGCAAACTCACCGCACACCCGGCGACCGGCAGCCGTCCACCCGCCAAGCCCAGGGAGCGCCATGAGTTCCACGGCACCGAAGAGTGCGCCAAGACCCCTGCTCGTCCTCATCGCCCTGCTCGCCCTCGTCGTCGGCCTCGGCCTCGCCGCCCCGCCCCGTGCCGCGGCCGCGCCCGCCTTCCGTGTCCTGGTCTTCTCCAAGGTCACGAACTACGCCCACGACTCCATCCCCGCGGGCATCGAAGCGGTCGAGAAGCTCGGCAGGGAGAACGGGTTCGAGGTCGAGGCGACCGACGACGCGGCGGCGTTCACCGACGCCAACCTCGCCCGTTTCCAGGCGATCGTCTTCAACAACACCAACTCCACGCCGGAGCAGGGCGATCTGCTCGACGCCGGGCAGCGCGCCGCCTTCCAGAAGTACGTCCGGGCGGGCGGCGGCTGGGTCGGCCTGCACGCGGCGTCGGCGAGCGAGCGGGACTGGGGCTGGTACGAGGGCCTGGTCGGCGCGATCTTCGACAAGCACCCGGAGGTGCAGACGGGGCGGGTCAAGGTCCTCGACCACTCACACCCGTCCACCAAGGGACTTCCTGAGCTGTGGGAGCGTACGGAGGAGTGGTACAACTGGCGCACCAATCCCACCGGGAAGGTGCACACCCTCGCGCAGATCAAGGTGCGCGACGGCGTCACAGGCCTCGACGAGGGCGTCGACCACCCGTGGTCCTGGTGCCAGAACTACGACGGCGGCCGCTCCTGGTACACGGCGGGCGGGCACGCCAAGTCGGCCTTCCAGGAGGAGGGTTTCCTCCGGCACATCCTCGGCGGCATCCAGTGGGCCGCGGGCGACAAGCCGGGCGACTGCACCGCGACCAAGACGGGCAGCTTCCAGCGCACGCCGCTCGCCACCGACGATCTGGCCGACCCCTTCGAGCTGGCGGTGGCGCCCGACCGCAGGGTCTTCTTCATCCAGCGCACCGGAAAGCTCAAGATCATCGATCAGGAGACGCTGAAGATCTCCACGGCGCTCGACCTCGCGTACACACCGGAGATGACGAGCCAGTCGGACGGGCTGCTCGGTCTCGCGCTCGATCCACGGTTCAAGGACAATCACCGGCTGTATCTGCTCCACTCGGACAAGACGGAGAAACGCATCAATCTGTCGCGCTTCACCGAAGCGGGCGGAAAGGTCGATCCGGCGTCCGAGAAGCGCCTTCTGACGATTCCGACGTGGCGCGGCGAAGGCCGGGCCAATTCGCACATGGCGGGTTCGATCGCCTTCGACAAGAAGGGCGATCTCTATGTCGCGACGGGCGACAACACCGACCCGTTCGCCTCCGACGGATTCACGCCGATCGACGAGCGCGAGGGGCGCCGCGCCTGGGACGCGCAGGGCACCGCGGGCAATACGAACGATCTGCGCGGCAAGGTCCTGCGGATCACGCCGAAGGACGACGGGACGTATGGCATACCCGAAGGGAATCTCTTCCGGGCCGGTACGGACAGGACGCGTGCCGAGATCTACGCGATGGGCCTGCGCAATCCCTTCCGGATCACCACGGACCCGCTGAGCGGCGCGCTGCTCGTCGCCGACTACGGGCCCGACGCCAGGAAGGCCGTGGCGGACCGCGGCCCCGAGGGAACCGTGGAGTTCGACCGGATCACCGAGGCGGGCCATTACGGCTGGCCCTACTGCATCGGCGACAACACCCCGTTCAACGACTACGACTTCGCGACGAAGACGTCGAAGGAGAAGTTCGACTGCGCGAAGATCGTCAATGATTCGCCGAACAACACCGGTCAGCGGGAGCTGCCGCCCGCCAAGGCCGCGAACGTCTGGTACGCGTACTCGGAATCCGCGGAGTTCCCCGAGCTCGGCACGGGCGGCGGCGGCCCGATGAGCGGTCCCGTCTACGACTACGACGCCAGCAATCCGTACCGCACGAAGTTCCCCGAATACTTCGAGGGGAAGTGGCTCACCTACGAACTGACCCGGCAGTGGTTCAAGACCTTCTCGATCCAGGAGAAGGGCCAGACGTTCACCGATCCGCGCTTCGAACCGGCGAAGGCGGGCGATCTCCAGTCCATCAACTCCGTGTTCTCCGACATGAAATGGAATCAGCCCTTCGACGCCGACTTCGGTCCCGACGGGGCTCTCTACGTCATCGACTTCGGCCTCGGCAGCGGCACGGGCCGCGGCGGCAGCAACGAAGGCTCGGGCATCTACCGCATCGACTACGTGGCGGACGGCCGCCTGCCGGACGCCCGGATCACGGCGACGCCGGACAACGGACGCACGCCCCTGACCGTGAAGTTCTCCAGCGAGGGCTCCGGACTGCCCGGGGGCGGACCCGTCACCTACGCATGGGACTTCGACGGCGACGGCACCACCGACTCGACCGAGGCGAACCCGACGCACGAGTACACCAAGAAGGGCCGGTTCAGCGCCCGTCTGAAGGTGACGGGGCCCGGGGAGCTCAGCGGTCTTGCCGTGCACGACATCACGGTAGGCAACACCCGGCCCGTGGTGACCGTCCAACAGCCGCCGAACGGCGGGACGTTCAGCTTCGGGGACACCATCCCCTTCAAGGTCAAGGTGACCGACAGGGAGGACGGGCCGATCGACTGCAAGAAGGTCGTCGTCCAGTCCCAGCTGGGGCACGACAGCCATCTGCATCCACTGGACAACTACACGGGCTGCGCGGGCAAGATCGTCACCGATGCCGGTGACAGCCACGGGCCGGGGCAGAACCTCTACTACGGCATCACCGCCCAGTACGAGGACAAGGGCGCGGGCGACGTGCCCGCCCTGACGGGGTCCGCGTCGCTCACGCTGCGGACGTCCTTCCGGGAGGCCGAGCACCGGACCGCCACCGGCGGCGCGCACGGCGGGGCCGTGACCGGTGACCGCGCGGACGCGTCGGGCGGCAAGCGGCTGATCGAGATCGAGGACGGCGACTGGGTCTCCTTCGACCCCGTGCACCTCAAGGGTGTCGACTCCGTGACCGTGGGGGCGGCGTCGGGCGGGCTCGGCGGCGACATCGAGTTCCGCGCGGGCTCCCCCACGGGCACGCTGCTCGGCAAGGTGACCGTGCCCGCCACGGGCGGCTGGGGCGACGTCGTCTCACCGACCACCCGACTCGCCGACCACGACGGCACGACGAAGCTGTACGCGGTCTTCACCAACCCGCGCTGGACGGCCGAAGGGCCCGACCTGCTCACGCTCGACTGGCTGCGCTTCAACGGCCCCGGCGTCGAGAAGCCCGCCGGGGCGAAGGTCTCGGTGACCGCCGCTCCCGACAGTGGCGCGCCGCCCCTCGCGGTGACGTTCACGGGCGAGGTGCAGCTGCCCGTGGGCCGCACCGCCGCCTCGTACCACTGGGACTTCGGCGACAACTCCAAGCCGTCCGGCGGCACAGAGGGCCCGAAAGCGGACCACGCGTACGCGCGCGCGGGGACGTACACCGCGCATCTGACGGTGACCGACGACAAGGGCGACACGACGACCGGCGCCGTCCAGGTCACGGCGGAGTGAGGACGACCATGAACGCATCCCCCGACGCGTCGCCGAGCGAGGGCAGCCGACGCGCCTTTCTGCGTACGTCCATGGGTGCGTCCCTGGGGTTCGCCGCGGCGGCCGCAGGGGCGGGGCCCGCGCAGGCCTGGGCGGAGTCGGCGCACCGGCGACGCATTCCGCGCGGTGGCATCGGCATGCACCTGTACACGATGCGCGACGTCCTCGCCCAGGACTTCGCGGGCACTCTGGAGCGGCTCGCCGAGATCGGCTACGCGACCGTGGGCGTCAGCGGCCGGCACGGGCACGGCGCGGCCGACATCCGCAGGATGCTCGACGCGACGGGCCTGCGCGCGGTCCTGGAACACATCGCGTACCCCACGCTCACCGGCAGCGGGCTGCCGCAGGCCCTGGAGGATCTGCACACCTTGGGCGCGCGCCGGCCGGTGGTGCCGAGCCTGCCCGGCGCGCTGCACACGCCGGACGGATTCCGGGAGGCAGCACGGCAGTTCAACAGGATCGGGCTCGCCTCGCGCGAGGCGGGCCTCGGCCCGCTCCTCTTCCACAACCACGGCACGGACCATGTGGTGGTCGACGGCGTGCACCTGTACGACATCCTTGTCACCGAGACCGATCCGGAACTCGTCGGCTTCGAACTGGACCTGTACTGGGCGGTGAAGGGCGGCGCCGACCCCGCGGCGTACTTCCGCCGTCATCCGCGCCGCTTCCCCGCCCTCCATGTGAAGGACATGGCGGCGGACGGCGGCTTCGCCGATGTCGGCTCGGGGACGCTCGACTTCGCCGCGATGTTCGCCCACGCGCGCGTGGGCGGTGTCCGGCAGTGGCTCGTCGAGCACGACACCCCGGCGGATCCGTTCAGGACGGCACGGAACAGCTACGCGTATCTGGCGGCGCTGCGCTACTGAGTACGGCGCGTCACCCGACCCGCTCGCCGACCCGCTCTCCGACCCTCTCGCCGAGCCGCTTGTAGAAGAGCGTCGTCGCGTGGAGGCCGCCTGCCGGGTCCGTCGCGTAGTCGGGGATGGTCCCGGCCCGGGTCCAACCCGCCGTGCCGTAAAGGGTCTCGGCGGGGCTGTCCGTCTCGGTGTCGAGCACCAGCAGGGTCACGCCCGCGTCCGCCGCCGCGTCCTCGGCGGCGGACAGGAGCGCACGGGCGAGGCCCTGCCCGCGCGCGTCCGGGTGCACCATCAGCTTGGTGATCTCGGCGCGGTGGCGGCCGTTGGGCTTGTCCACGAAGGCGATGCCGACGGTCCCGGTGACACGGCCGGCGTCACGCGCGGCCCAGACGGCGAGCCGCCCCTCGGCGACCGCGGGGGCCAGTCCGCGCCACCACGCCGCCGCGGCCGTCCGGTCCAGGTCGGCGAGGAAGCCGAGCGAGGCGCCGCCCCGCACCGTTCGTACGAGCAGGTCCGCCATGTCGTCGGCGTGGGCGAGGAGTTGGTCCGCGGTGAGGCGCGCGACGGTCGGCGCGGCGGTCACGGCGTCACCACGACGACCGCGTAGCGCACGGCTGCGTCTCCCGGGCAGCGGAACCGCGACGCGCCCCACAGCCGGTAGCGCAGGCAGTCGCCGGTCTCCAGCGTGTGGGCCTCGCCGTGGACCGTGACCTCCAGGGTCCCTTCGAGCACCCAGATGTGCTGTTCCAGGCCCGGCACCGGCGGTCTGTCGTAGGCGATGTCGGCGCCGGGCTGCAGTCGGCCCTCGACCAGCTCGCCGCGCATCCCGGTGCTCGGCGGCGAGACCGACCAGCGCATGAAGCCCGCGTCGTCGTCCGCCCAGACGGCCTGGTCGACGGCGCGCACCAGTTGTGCGGGCTCGGCCTCGACCTCGCTCAGGAGCTGCGACATCGTACGTCCGTAGACGGCGCAGAGCCGGTTCAGGAGGGCCGCGGTGGGGCTGATCTCCGCGCGCTCGGCACGGGACAGGGTCGAGCGGCTGATGCCGCTCAGTTCCGCCAACTCCCCCAGGGACCAGCCGCGTTCGGCACGCAGCTCGTTCAGCCGGGCGGCGAGGCGCGCGTCGACTCCATCATGTTCCATATTTGGCACGCTATCCCGCATCTGGGATTTCCGGCAAGCGTCGTCCACCCCTCGGTCACCGGCCCCGGCGACGGCCCGTCAGCCGTGCGCGGAGACCGCCCCGAGCAGCTCCCTGATCCGCCCGGTCGCCGCGCGGAACTCGGGGGACGCGAGCGTGGCCCCGTACTCCCGTTCCCGCGGAAGCCCGACGTCGATCACCTCCGTCACCGTGCCGGGGCGCGGGCTCATCACGACGACGCGGTCCGCCAGGTACACGGCCTCGGGGATGGAGTGCGTCACCAGCAGGACCGTGGTGCCGGTCTCGCGCCAGATGCGGTTCAGCTCCACGTTCATCTGCTCGCGCGTCAGGGCGTCGAGGGCCCCGAAGGGCTCGTCCATGAGCAGCACGGGCGGCTCGTGCAGGAGCGCGCGGCAGAGCGCGACCCGCTGCTGCATGCCGCCCGACAGCTCGTGCGGATACGCGTCCTCGAAGCCGTCGAGCCCGGTCATGCGGATCAGTTCGTCGGCACGCGCGCGTGCCGGTGCTGCGGGGATCTTCCGCATCTCCGCCTGGAGCAGGATGTTGCGCCGGGCCGAGCGCCAGTCGAGGAGGGCGGCGCGCTGGAAGACGTAGCCGATGTCGCGCCGCGGCCCCCGCACCCGCTCGCCGCCCAGGAGCACCTCGCCCGACGACGGCGCGAGCAGCCCGGCGACCAGCTTGAGCAGCGTGGACTTGCCGCAGCCCGAGGGGCCCACGATCGCCACGAACTCGCCGCTGCCGATGTCGAGCGAGACGTCGCGCAGCGCGGTGACGTCCTTCTTCTTCGTACGGAAGCGGACGGCGACGTCACCGAGCCGCACGGCGGGCCGGTCGGACGGCGACTTCCCTGACATGACGTCCTTCTCCGGTGTCGCGGCCTTCTTCGGCGTGCCGGACTTCCCCGGTGTACCGGAGCTCCCCGGTGTACCGGAGTTCCCTGGCGTGCCGGACCCGAGCGTGGCGTTTCTGGGCGCGGTCACCCCTTGATCCCCTTTGCCGAATCCCAGTACTCCGTCACGGACTTGGGCTCCTTGACAAGCCCTGCGTCGGAGAACACCTCGATGGTCTGCTTCCAGTCCGCCGCCGTGTTGACCCCCGGCGCCTTCCCCTCGGTGGCGTCCGTGTGGAGCAGCGTCAGCGTCGTCTGGAACTGCTCGGACAGCACACTCTTGGGCGGCAGTTGCTCGGAGGCGCCCTCCATCGCCGCGGCCGCGGGCCCCGGGCTCTTCTCGGCCGACGCCCATGCCTCACTGACCGCCGCCGTCATCCGCCGCGCCAGATCGCCCCTGCCTTGCAGGGTCTTGGGGCCCGCGATGAGCCCGTTGGAGTAGAAGTTCAGGCCGTGCTCGGAGAAGCGCAGATACGAGACGTCCTTCTTGGCCTTGTTCCGCATGGTCGGCCCCTGGTCGCTCGCGTAGCCGAGCAGCGCGTCCGTCTTGCCGGAGATCACCGCGGCGATCTTCCCCGCCGGGTCGGTGTTCTGGATCTTGACGTCCGAGAGCTCCATGCCGTTCTTCGCCAGGAAGATCGGGAACGTCTTGGTGAGCGCGTCACCGGCCGTGCCCGCGATCGTCTTCCCCTTGAGGTCGGCGGGCGACCCGATGCCCTGCGCCGTGAAGAACTGCACGGAAGCGGGCGTCGTCTGCAGGAACACCCCGAGGCTCTTCACCTTGACGCCCTGGTCGACACCGGCGAGCACGGCGGGGGTGTCGGCCCAGCCGAAGTCGGTCTGCCCCGCGCCGGTGGCCTGCACGGTCTTCTGCGAGCCCTGGCCCGCCCTGATCTCCAGGTCGATGCCGTGCTTCTCGAAGATCTTCTGCTGCTTGCCGTAGTAGAACGGCGCGTGCTCGCCGTACGGATACCAGTTGAGCGTCAGCGTCACCTTGTCGAGCCTCTTGCCGGAATCGCTGGTGCTCGTCCTGGCGTCGTCACCGCCGCAGGCGGTCGCGGACACCGCGACGAGCGCCAGGGGGACGAGGCCGGTGAGGAGTCTGCGCGCGTGCATGAGCGGCCCTTCTCGCGTACGGGAGGTCAGTACGTGCCGATGTGGAGCAGGTCAGTACGTGGTGGCGGCCGTGTCCCTGCGGCTGGCGTGCCACGGGAGCAGGAGCTTCTCGGCGATCTCGACGAGCACGAAGAGGACCACCCCGATCAGCGACATCACGAGCAGCCCCGCGAAGAGCATCGGGGTGTCGAGGTTGCCGTTGGCCTGGAGGATCACATAGCCGAGCCCTTCGTTCGCCCCGACGAACTCCCCCACGACGGCACCGGTCACGGCGAGCGTGACGGCCACCTTCAGGCCGGAGAACAGATGCGGCAGGGAGGCCGGGAAGCGGATCTTCAGGAAGGTCTGCCAGGGGCGCGCGCCCATCGTCGCGGAGAGCTGCAGCATCTCCGGGTCCACGGCCTTGAGCCCGGTGACCATCGAGATGACGACGGGGAAGAAGGCGATGAGAACGGCGATGAGGATCTTGGGGGCGATGCCGAAGCCCAGCCAGACGACGAACAGCGGGGCGATGGCGATCTTCGGGACGACCTGGGCGAAGAGCAGGATCGGATAGAGGGTCTTCTCGACGGTCGTCGACGCGACCATCAGGACGGCACAGAGAATCCCGACGCCGACCGCGATGACGAAGCCGAGCAGCGTCTCGTACGTGGTGACCCAGCTGTGCTGCCAGAGGTAGTCGGGCTTGTCGACCAGGACGTCGAAGGTCGCGCCGGGCGAGGGGACCAGATAGGGCTCGACCATGGCGGTGGCGGCGATCAGCCACCAGGCGCCGAAGCACACGAGCAGCAGCGCGAGCGGACGCCAGCTCCGCTCGGCCGCGTCGGCGGCGCGCTGCCGCAGGCCGGGGCGTTCCCGCTCGGCAACGCCCGCCGCTTTCACGGGTGTTGGGGGCGTGGGGGGCAGTACGCGCTGGCTCACGAGGAACTCCCCTGATATTCGGCGAACTTCGGAGGCAGTTGCGGAGGCAGGGGCGGCGAAATCGCGCCCAGAAAGCGCTTTCTGGCAGGCTGTCGGCAACGCTAATGACTCGCTGAGCGCAGGGTCAATAGGTCGGACCTGAGTTTCACGGCGGGGCGGGCCGGGGCGCCTTGGGCTGACCCGGCTGCCCCAGCTGCCCCAGCCGACCCGGGCTCACCCGGCCGTGGTGATCACTCCGAGTGGATTTCGTCTGCCCCGTTGTCAGTGGCGGCTGCCAGCATGGGTTGTCGGGCGGGGATGACGGCTGGATGAGGGGGGCGGCGGCATGCCGTGGATCGGGGTGTACGGAGCGGGGAGCGGGGCGTATGGACGCGGGTCCGGGTCGTATGGACGCGGGTCCGGGACCTACGGATCGGGGCCCGAGGCGTACGGATCGAGGGCCGGGACATACGGATCGGGGCCCGAGGAGCACGGATCGAGGGCCGGGACACACGGATCGGGGCCCGAGGAGCACGGATCGAGGACCGGGACACACGGATCAGGGCCCGAGGAGCACGGATCGGAACCCGAGGCGTACCGACGGGGCCAGCGATGACGCGGCGGCCGGCCGCAAGGCGGCGTGGAGGCGGGGCGCGTACGGGTGGGCGTTCACCGGCCCGCCGGAGGTATCCGGTGCGACGGCGCTCGCGACGAAGGGGCGGCAGGGACGGCGAGATCCTCGCGGTGTGCGTGGCCGGCGCGGTGGCGGTCGGCCTGGCGGTGGCGGCGGTCAACTGGCTGCTCGCGCACTGGTGGTTGCTCCTCGTCGCGGGAGCGGCGGCCGCCGCCGCGGGTGGTGCCTGGCTGCACCGGAGGTCCGAGGACGCCCGGTGGGAGCGGGCCCGTGCGCAGGGCCTGCGCTTCGCGATAGGGCAGCTCGACGCCCTGCACCACCGTGAATTCGAGTACGCCGTGCGCGACTTGATGCGCAGGGACGGCTGTCAGGACGCGGTGCAGGTCGGCGGCGCGAACGACAACGGCGCGGACGTGAAGGCCACCGACCCGGCAGGACGCCACTGGGTCATCCAGTGCAAGCACCGCAGACACGGCGACCAGGGCTCGCCGGTCGGCACACCCGATCTGCACGTCCTGAACGGCACGGCCCGCCAACTGCACGGCGCGGACGTGGTGGTCCTGGTGACGAACGGCCGGTTCTCCGCGCGATGCGCACCCCTGGCACGGTCGCAGCAGCTGCACCTGGTGGACCGCCGGACCCTCACCGCATGGGCCTCGGGATCGCGCCCGCTGTGGGAGCTGCTGCCCCGAATACCCCCGCCGCGCCGCCCGGACGCGGTGCCGTGAGCGGTGCGCCGACAGCGCCACGGTGCCGCGCGGGCCCGGGCCGCGGGCCTCAGCCCGCCGCCTCCCCCAGTGCGTCAAGCACCGGCCGGATCAGCGGATGCTCCTCCGCGCCGCAGCGCACCGCCGCGAACACCCTGCGCGTGGGGGCCGCGCCCTCGACCGGGCGTACGACCACGCCCGGCACCTCCATGCCGCGCAGCGCCGAGCGCGGCACGAGGGCGACGCCCGCACCGGCAGAGGCGAGTGCCACCACCGCGCGGAAGTCGTCCGACCAATGCTCCAGGAGCGGCTGGAACCCGGCCTGTTCGCAGGCGAGGACCACCACGTCGTGGCAGGGATTGCCCGCGAAGGGCCCGATCCACGCGTCCTTGGCCAGCTCGGCGAGGGCGACGCGGTCCGCCGTCGCGAGCCGGTGGCCGACCGGGAGCACCGCGTCGAAGGGCTCGGCGTAGAGCGGGACGCGGGTGAGCCGGGGATCGTCCGCGCCCGGCGCGCCCCGGTACTCCACGGCGACCGCCACGTCCACCTGCCGGTCGAGCACCATCGGCAGGCTCGCGTCGCCCTCCGCGTCCTGGACCCGGACGCGGATCCCGGGTGCGGAGGCGGCGAGCCTGGCCAGCGCGGGGCCGACGACCAGGCCGATCCCGGTGGCGAAGGACGCCACGGTCACGGTCCCGGCCTCGCCCGAGCTGTACGCGGCGAGCTCCGCCTCCGCGCGCTCCAGCTGGGCGAGGACCGCGTTGGTGTGCGTCAGCAGGATCTCGCCCGCCGCCGTCAGACGTACGCCGCGCGCCGAGCGCTCCACCAGGCGGTGGCCCGTCTCCTGCTCCAGCGCGGCGAGCTGCTGGGACACCGCGGACGGCGTGAGGTAGAGGGCCGCGGCAGCGGCCGTGACCGTGCGGTGGTCGGCCACCGCACGGAGGATGTGCAGCCGCCGCGCCTCGATCATGGGGACGATTCTCCCCTACCGCCGACCCCATGCGAACCGGCGGCCCCGTAAGGGGCGCGGGGAACTGCGCGCCAAGCCCCCACCGGCCCGCAGGTGAGTCGAGGCCCCCTGCCCCAGTTACCCCTGCAGCTCGGCCCGCGCAGCGACAAACGCCTCCACCGCACGGTTGACGTCCTCCGTGGAGTGCGCCGCCGACAGCTGGACGCGGATGCGGGCCGCGCCCTGCGGCACCACCGGGTACGAGAAGCCGATCACGTACACGCCGCGCTCCAGGAGCAGCTCGGCCATGCGGCCCGCGACGGCCGCGTCGCCGATCATGACCGGGGCGATGGCGTGGTCGCCGGGCAGGATGTCGAAGCCCTCTTCGGTCATCCGCGAGCGGAACAGCGCCGTGTTGGCGGCGAGCTGTTCGCGCAGGTCACCGGCCGACTCAAGGAGGTCGATGACCTTGAGCGAGGCCGCCGCGATCACCGGGGCGAGCGTGTTGGAGAAGAGGTAGGGGCGCGAGCGCTGGCGCAGCAGCGCGACGATCTCCGCGCGGGCCGCGACATAGCCGCCGGAGGCGCCGCCGAGCGCCTTGCCCAGGGTGCCCGTGATGATGTCGACGCGGTCCATGACGCCGTGCAGCTCGGGGGTGCCGCGACCGCCGGGGCCCACGAAGCCGACGGCGTGCGAGTCGTCGACCATGACCATGGCGTCGTACCGGTCGGCGAGGTCGCAGATCTCCTGCAGCGGGGCGACGTAGCCGTCCATGGAGAAGACGCCGTCGGTGACGATCAGCTTGCGGCGGACGCCGCCCTCGGTGGCCTCCTTGAGCTGCTTCTCCAGGTCGGCCATGTCGCGGTTGGCGTAGCGGAAGCGGCGGGCCTTGGAGAGCCGGATGCCGTCGATGATCGACGCGTGGTTGAGCGCGTCGGAGATGACCGCGTCCTCGGCGCCGAGCAGCGTCTCGAAGACACCGCCGTTGGCGTCGAAGCAGGAGGAGTAGAGGATCGTGTCCTCCTGGCCGAGGAACGCGGACAGGCGCCCCTCCAGCTCCTTGTGCACCTCCTGCGTACCGCAGATGAAGCGGACGGACGCCATGCCGTAGCCCCAGCGGTCGAGGGCCGCGTGGGCGGCGGCGACGACCTCGGGGTGGTCGGCGAGGCCGAGGTAGTTGTTCGCGCAGAAGTTCAGGACCTCGCCGGGGCGGCCTCCCTCGGTGACGGCGACCGTGGCGGACTGCGGGGTGCCGATGACGCGCTCGGGCTTGTGCAGTCCCGCGGCGACGATCTCGTCGAGGGTGGCCTGGAGGTCTTCGCGTACGGAGTCGAACATGCGTCATTCCTTAGGGGTGTTCGGAGGGCTGCGGGCCGGGGGTCAGGAGGTCCAGTCGAGGATGACCTTGCCGCCGCGGCCGCTCGCCGCATCGTCGAAGGCGGCCTCGAAGTCACGGTGGCCGTAGCGTCCCGTGATCACGGGGGCCAGGTCGAGTCCCCCTTCGAGCAGGACGGACATCGCGTACCAGGTCTCGAACATCTCGCGGCCGTAGATGCCCTTGATCGTGATCATCGAGGTGACGATCCGGGACCAGTCGACCGCGAACTCCTCGGACGGCAGTCCGAGCATGGCGATCTTGCCGCCGTGGGTCATGTTGGCGACCATGTCGCGCATCGCGCGCGGGTTGCCGGACATCTCGAGGCCGACGTCGAAGCCCTCGCGGAGCCCGAGCGCGCGCTGTCCCTCGGTGATGGTGGATTCGGCGACGTTGAGCGCGAGCGTGACGCCGGTCTTGCGGGCCAGCTGCAGGCGCTCCTCGCTGACGTCGGTGATCACGACGTTGCGGGCGCCCGCGTGCCGGGCGACGGCCGCCGCCATCAGGCCGATCGGCCCGGCCCCGGTGATCAGTACGTCCTCGCCGACCAGCGGGAAGGACAGGGCGGTGTGCACGGCGTTGCCGAACGGGTCGAAGATCGCGGCCACGTCGAGGTCCACGGGGACGCGGTGCACCCAGACGTTCGACGCGGGCAGCGCGACGTACTCCGCGAAGGCGCCGTCCCTTCCGACGCCGAGTCCGACGGTGGCACGGCACAGGTGCCGCCGCCCGGCCAGACAGTTGCGGCACTTTCCGCAGACCAGGTGGCCCTCGCCGCTGACCAGGTCACCGGCCGTGATGTCGGCGACGTCGCGGCCGGTCTCGACGACCTCACCGACGAACTCGTGCCCGACGACCAGCGGCGCGGCGATCGCCTGCTGCGCCCAGCCGTCCCAGGCCCGGATGTGCAGATCGGTGCCGCAGATCCCGGTGCGGAGCACCTTGATCAGGACGTCGCCGTGGCCTATGACCGGCTCCGGTACGTCCATCAGCCGGAGTCCCGGCTCCGCCTTCTCCTTGACCAGCGCCTTCAACGCCACGGCTCCCGTCGTACGTCACTCGTTCCTCCGACGGGACAGGAATCTTCCCTACGGCGGCGCCCCGGTCCATCGAGGATTTCTTAAGCGCCGCCGCAGCTTTCCTTCAGGCCCCCGCCACGGAGCGGCGCGTCAGCGGGTCTGACCGCGCTCGAAGTAGGCGATCAGCTCCGGGTCGAGCGCGGGCACCTCGCGCGGCGTCCCGCCGTCCCGCAGCGACTGCGTCGCCCGCACACCGGCCGCCACCGCCATCCGCGCCGCGACGGGCGAGGTGTCGGTGCGCCCTCCTTCGCGTACGAAGCGGACGAACTCGTCGACGAGCAGCGGGTCGGCGCCGCCGTGCCCGCCGTCGTCCTGCGCGTCCGGCACCGGGTACGCGGCGTCCGCGTCGCCCCGGTAGGAGGACCGGCGCGCGTTCCACACCTTGACCACTCCGCCGGGCCCGTCGCCGAAGTTCTCCAGGCGCCCCGCGTCGCCGATGACGGTGTAGTTGCGCCAGTAGTCGGGGGTGAAGTGGCACTGCTGGTAGGCGGCCAGCACCCCGTTGTCCAGGCGCATGTTGACCAGCGAGACGTCCTCGACGTCGATGACGGGGTTGAGGTCGCGCTGGGTGTGCGGCGGCCAGTGCCCTTCCTTGGTGTACCAGTCGTCCGTCTTGGGCTCGCCGGGCGCGCGGCGGTGCGGGTTGTCGCCGTAGACCATGAGGTCGCCGAGGGCCTGCACCTGGCGCGCGTAGCCGTTGGCGAGCCAGTGCAGGACGTCGATGTCGTGCGCGGCCTTCTGCAGCAACAGGCCGGTGGTGTACTGCCGTTCGGCGTGCCAGTCCTTGAAGTACCAGTCGCCGCCGTAGCCGACGAAGTGCCGCACCCAGACGGTTTTGACCGCGCCGATCTCGCCGCGCTCGATGATGTCGCGCATCAGCCGGACCACGGGCATGTGCCGCATGTTGTGCCCGACGTACAGGCGCGTGCCCGTCTCGTACGCGGTCCGCAGGATCGCGTCGCACGCCTCGACGCTCGTTTCGAGGGGCTTCTCGACAAAGACGGGCTTGCCCGCGCGCAGTGCCTCGCGGGCCAGCTCCGCGTGGGTGTGGTCGGGGGTGAGGACGACGATCGCGTCGACGTCCGGGTCCTCGACGACCTTGCGGTGGTTGGTGGATATCAGCGCGCCGGGGAAGGCCACGGCTGCCTCGGCCCGTGCGGTGGCGTCGTGGTCGGCGAGGGCGGTGACGCGCGAGCCCGCTCCCGGCCGGTGGGCGGTGCGGGCGAGCGAGCCGCGCAGCCCGTAGCCGAGGACGCCGAGACGGAGGTCGGTCATGGAACTTCCTTCGCTTGTGCCGGTGTTGCGGGTGCGTGGCTCAGAAACTCCCGTGGTGCGGATGAGCTTGATCCTTATCTATCCGGCCCCGGCTGTCCGTGTCGAGGAGTGTGCGCGGGTGCGTACGCACGGAGGCCCGGCCCCCCAGCAAGTAGGGGCCGGACCTCCGCGGTTCGGTGGGGCGTGTGCCCGTCAGAGGATGCTGACGCTGAGACCGAGGTCCAGGTCGAGGGAGACGTCGATGTCGGCGTCCAGCGAGACGTCGACGTCGAGACCCGCCTCGATCGCCGCGCCCAGGTCGACTCTGAGGTCGGCGGCCAGGTCCGCGTCCAGGACCACGGCCGCGCCGATGGACCCGGTGAGCAGGGTCTGTCCCTCTTCCAGCTGCACGCCGAGGATGCCGTGCAGTCGCGCCGCGGCGGCCGCGCCGAGTTCGATGTTGTTGTCGTCCACCAGGCCGATGACGACGTAGAGCAGGTTCGAGCCCGGCTCCGAGCGCAGCCGCAGGCTGCTGGTGTCGATGGTGCCGAGGATCATCACCTTGCCCGCGACGTTCGCCCGGACGACGCCCGTGGCGATGTCGATGGAGATGTTCTTCACGGTGGCGCGGTTGTTGCCGGCCTTGAGGCTGACGACGCCGCCGAGCCTGACGACGCCGCCGGTGATGCGGTGGTTGCTGTGGATCAGGCTGCCGCCCACGACCTTGAGCGAGGCGGCGCCTTCGAGGTCGAGGAGCGAGTCGACCTCGAGGGATGTCGGGCCCGAGGAGATCGGGGTGCTGTCGCCCGGCACGGACGCCGGGGCGGTGGTGCGTGCGCTCACGGGGGTGGCCGACGCGGCGGCGGCCGGACCGGCGAGCGCGGCGACGACGGCGACCGCGGCGGCCAGCGAGGCGGTGCGCAGCAGACGGGGGCGGTGGCCTGAGGAGCGGAACATGAACCTCACGGTTCCCTTCATGGAGGGCTTGGCGTCGGACCGATAGTGCGACTGGTCACTTAGTGGGACAATTCCCTCGCCGCCCACCGTCCAGCTCCGCCCGACGGCCTCTTCCACCCATACGGCCCCGTGCTCCCCCGCACCTCCACCGCGCCCCGCTCTCCGTCAACTGCCACTGGATTCGGCTGAGTTGCCCCGTCCGGCCGCCCGTCCCCCGTTCGGCCGCGGGCCGGGCATCCGGGCGAGGCGTCCGCGGCTAGGGATGGACGAGCACCTGGGCGAGGCCCACGCGTCCGGTGCCCGTGAGCCTGACCCTCACGAATCTGGCGGCATCGCCCCCGGTGAATTCCAGGAGCGTGGGACGCAGCGCCTTCCCCGTCACGTGCCGGGTCGTCGCGTCGGCAAAGTCCGCGGTCCGTGACAGCTGTACGCCGAAGTCCGCCGTGGTCATGGCCGCGCCGTTCCACACCTCGACCTGCCGCACCCGCCGGACACCGCCGAGGTCCACCTGCCACCAGGCGCCCGGCCCGGCGAGCGTGCGCGTGTCGGTGGAGGTGTCCCCGTCGATCGCGTACGCGGCGGGGGCGGCGCCGTCCGTCGAGGACTGCGATGCCTCGCCCGCGCGGGCGAGGTCCGGGCGCAGCTGTTCGGCCCGCTGCCGGTGCGCGCCCGCGCGCTCCGCCACGTCCAGGGCCTCGCGCGGCAGCCGGTCGAGCCCGGTGCGGTTGTCCTTCATCGTCGATCCGGTGCCGGTCAGGGCCGGTGCGGCGGTGTCGGTCCAGTTGCCGGTGGCGTGGTTCTGGATGCCGTAGTCCGCCCAGTTGGAGACCCACTTGTAGCCGACGCGGGTCAGGACGTTGCCTTCGACGCGGATGTACGAGGACTGCTCGTCCAGGTAGATGCCGTTGCCGTCGCGCTCGGTGTTGCCGTACGCCGAGCGGTTGATGTAGTTCCCGGAGACGACCGTGCCGGGCTGGGCGCCCTGGGTGTAGATGGCGCCGCCGTCGTGCTGGTCGTGCTCGACCCGCATGACGTTCGTGATGCGGTTGGCGGTGATGCGGTTGTCCCGCAGGACGGACTCCCTGGCCTCGGGCTGGTTCCAGCCCCAGCCGACGGAAATCCCCGAGTAGGGCAGGTCGTCGAGGGTGTTGTGGTCGACGCTCAGCTGCGCCTCGTATCCGGCCCAGATGCCCACGGAGTCCGTGTACTCCACCCCGGTGCGCCGGATGGTGTTGTACGCGACGGTGTTCCGCTCCCCGGCGAGCCCGGGGTCGGGCTTCGGTTCGGTGTCGCCGATGTAGGCCGCCCCCGAGGAGAGGTCGGTGAAGCGTGAGCGGGTGAGGGACGAGTCCTTGGTGCCCGCTTCGAGGACGACGCCCGCGCCGCCGAGGTGGCTGAACTCGGCGCGGGTGACCGCCACTTGACGTCCGCCGCGCACGGTGAGCGCCGCGGCCGGTTTGGTGTAGTAACGGCCCGCGTGGTCGACGGGTCCGGTGGCTCCGGTGAGGGTGAGGCCCGCCTGGGTGCCCGCGTAGCCCTCGTCGGTGGCGGTCTTGTGGTAGGCGGCGTAGGTGAAGCCGATGCCGTCGACGCGGATGTCGTGGGCGCCGTCGAGGACCATGAGCCGCTCGGTCGCCGGGGTGACCACGCGCGCGTGGCGGGGGTCCTCGCCCGCGCGCGGGAGGTAGGTGACGGTGCGGCCCTCGGCGTCCCACACGAACTCGCCGGGCTCGTCGAGGAGTTCGCGGGCGTTCTCGAAGAAGGCGACGCCCTGGTAGCGGGCCGAGTCGACGGTGGTGGAGTCCCAGGCCGGGCCGGTGCGGTTCGTGCCGCTCGCGGAGTTGGCCCAACAGGGCTGCGCGAAGGTGATGTTGTCACCCTGGACGCCCGCGATGCGGCAACGGTACGTGCGCCAGCGGACCTTGATGACCGCCTCGGCGGCGGTCGGCTGCCGCCACTTCGCGATCCCGGTGGCCCCGGCGCCCGTCATGCCCGCCTTCGAGGCGTCGCAGGTCGCGGCGGGGCAGGCCGTGCCCCGCGCGCGGACGGCGCGGCGGCCGTCGACGAAGAGCTGACGCGGCGTGACCCCGTCGGGGGCGGCGGCCGTCCAGGTGCCGTCCGGATTCTCCGCCCAGCCTGTGACCGTACGGCCGCCGGAGAGCACCGGGCGGGCGCCGGGCGCCGCGGTCCAGGTGACCGTGCGCCCGGCACGCCCGGAGTCGGCGGCACCCAGCTTCAGCGGCTCGGTCAACTCATAGGTGCCGTCGGCGAGTTCGATGCGGACGTCGCGGCCGGATACGGTGCGCGCGGCGTCGCGGGCACCGGTCGGCGAGCAGGGCCGGGCGGCGCTGCACGTGTCGCCGCTGCCGTGCGGGGCGGCGTGCAGGACGCTCGGCCCGGGCTCCGCGGCGGCTCCCGCGATGGCTCCCGGGGCGGCTCCCGCGACAGCTCCCGGCGCGGCCAGTGTGCCGAACACGAACGCGAGCACGCCGACGACGGCCGCCGCGAGGGCCGAAGGCCGCCGCCTCATCGGGCGCCGCCCCAGTCCGGGTGCCCGGGCATGGGCGGGTTGTCGAGGTCGAAGAGCCAGTGGCGCAGGAAGGTGCCGACGGACGCGTCGCCCGTCACCTCGACCGCGTTGGCGATGAAGTCCTCGGTGGAGGCGTTGCCGTGCCGGTGCTCGGTCAGCCACGCCTTCATGACCGCGTCGAACTGCCCTTTTCCTATCTGCTGGTGGAGGGCGTAGAGGGACACGGCGGCGCCGTCGTAGATGGTGAAGCCGCCGAGCCCGGTGGGCTTTCCGGGCGGGCCGTCGGTCTTGCGGACCGCGTCGAGCTTCTCGTACGCGGTCCGCATCTTCTCCTCGATGGGCTGGAACCCCTTGTCGTCCGCCCACACGGCCGCGTAGTACACGGCGGGCCCCTCGTTCAGCCAGGCGTCCTGCCAGGTCGCGGGCGTCACGGAGTCGCCGAACCACTGGTGGGTCAGCTCGTGGACCATGGTCGTGGAGTAGGTGGGACGCTCGAACCAGCCGGGGCCGAACAGCGAGAGGGTCTGGTTCTCCAGGGCGTCGCCGTAGCCGTCGCGCACGATCTGCACGCCGTACGTGTCGAACGGGTAGCGCACACCGAGGGTCTTCTCCAGCCAGGCGAGCTGTCCGCCGGTCTCCTCGACGATCGGCCGGTACTTCGCCAGCTGGTCCTCGGGCACGAGGTGGCGCAGCCGCACACCGTGCGGACCGCGCCCGTACACGTAACGCTGCTTGTTGACCGAGATCCCCAACAGCTCAGGCGCCATCGGGGACTTGAGGGAGAAGTCCCACGTCTCCTTGGCGCCGGGGCCACCGCGCCTGCCGGTGAGATTGCCGTTGGCCGCGGGTGTCCAGCCCTTGGGCGCGGTGAGGTGGAAGGTCCATGTCGCCTTGTCGGAGGGGTGGTCGTTGACCGGCGCGAAGGTGTCGGCGCGGGAGGCCTGGGCGGCCGACGCGAAGCCGCCGTCGGACATATGGCGCCAGCCGGGCTGACCGATCGGCTTCGTCTTCCCGTTCCCGTGGTAGGTCACTTCGACGTCGAAGGAACGGCGGTCACGCAGCGGACGGGCGGGCGTGACGGTCAGCTCCTGCCCCGACATGCCGGGACCGATCGCCCACCGCGCCTTCTCCCCGTTCACCTCGATCGCGTCGACGGCGAGCGAGTCCACGTCGAGGTTGAACGACGACAGGTCCTGGGTGGCGCTCGCCCGGATCCTCATGGTGGCGCTGAAGTCGTACGTCACGGGCGTGAAGTCGAAGGAGAGGTCGTAGTGGCGTACGTCGTAGCCGCCGTTGCCGAGCGTCGGGAACAGCGGATCGCCCACGCCGTCCGCGCCGGGCGTCGGCGTGAACGGATCGGCCTGGGCGGGAGCGGCGAGCGCGAGGGTGGCGGCCGCGGCCGCCGTGGCGATGGCGGCACGCACGGTTCGGGTCCTTTTCTCAGCCATGGGGCGGCAAGGTAGTAATCGCTTACCATCGCCGTCAACACCTAAGCGCCAGCGCCCCTTTGGGGGCGCCGGGAACTGCGCGACCAGCCACGACGAATCCCGCAGCCGAGGGAGACGCTCACCCATCCCCCTCATGGAAAAGAAAGAACATAGAAAGACCCCGCCCCCTCTTGCGCACCATAGCAACCGCTTACATGCTGTCGCGGGATCGCCTCATGTGCCCCGACACCTCTGGGAGTTCGCATGCCCACGCCTGCCTCCGACCCCACCGGACCCAGCCGTCGCACGCTCCTCGTGGCAGGGGCGGGGGCCGGGGCCACGGCCGCCGTCACCGTCGCCGTGTCGGCGACGACGGGCGGTACGGCATGGGGCGCCACCCGCGACGACGCCTACGACCCGCTGCTCGCCCGCGCCGCCGCGCAGCTCACCGGCGGCGACTTCGACCCGACGGACCCCGACTTCGCCGCGGCGCTGAAGACCCTGGACACCCAGGCGTCCGACTGGTGGCGGCAGTTGGACCGCTCCCCGGGCAGGACCGCGCTGTGGGCCGACCTCTCCCCGGCCACCGACCCCGGCAACTTCGGCCAGAGCTACACCCGTCTGCGCACCCTCGCGACGGCGTGGGCCACGCCCGGCACCTCGCTCAGCGACAGCGCGGAGGCCGCCGACGCGCTCCTCGACGCGCTGCGCTTCCTGCACTCCACCGCCTATCACCCGGGCCGCCCCGAGTCCGGCAACTGGTGGTTCTGGGAGATCGGCGCACCCCGTGCGCTCATGGACATCTGCGTGCTGCTGCGGGGGCTACTGCCCGCCGGCGACCTGGACGCGTACACGGCGACCGTCGCGGCGTTCTGCCCGGACCCGGACCGCCGCACCACCTCCCCCTCACTGGCCGAGACCGGCGCCAACCGTGCCGACAAGGCCGTCGTCGTCGCCCTGCGCGGCCTGCTCGCCAAGGACCCGGCCACGGTGGCGCTCGCCCGCGACGGCCTGTCCGACGTCAGGGACGGCGGCCGCAACAGCCTCTTCCAGTACGTCACTTCGGGCGACGGCTTCTACGAGGACGGATCGTTCGTGCAGCACGGCTCCGTCGCGTACACGGGTACGTACGGCAGTGTGCTGCTCGGCAGCGCGGGCCAGCTGATCGCGCTGCTCGCGGACTCCGCGTGGGCGGTCACCGACCCGAAGACGTCCGTCCTGTACGAGGCGGTGGACCGGACGTTCGCGCCTGTCGTCTTCGACGGGCTGATGATGGACGCGGTGCGCGGCCGGGCGATATCCAGGGAACGCGCGCGCGACCACCACGACGGGGCGGTGACGCTCTCCCACATCCTGCAGCTGGCCTCCGGCGCCCCGGCCGCGTACGCCGACCGCTGGCGCGCGCTCGCCAAGGGCTGGATCCGGCGCAACAGAACCACCCCGTACCTGGGCCTCGTCGGCATCCCCGCGCTCGCCCGCGCCAAGGCCGTCCTCGACGACCCCGCCGTCCCCGCCGGGGAACGGCTCACCGGCCATCACGTGTTCGCCGACATGGACCGGGTGGTGCACCGGCGCCCCGGATGGGCGCTCGCCCTCTCGCTCTCCTCGAAGCGGATCGCCGCCTACGAAGCGGGCAACGGCGAGAACCTGCACGGCTGGTACACCGGCGACGGCATGACCTATCTGTACGACGCCGACGACCTCGGACAGTTCGGCGACGCCTTCTGGGCGACCGTCGATCCGTACCGGCTGCCGGGCACGACGGTGGACACGCGCGCGCGTGCCGACATCGGATCCGGCGGCGGCACCAGTACGTACCGGCCCAAGAACGCCGTCGCGGGCGGCGCGGTCCTCGCAGGCCGCTACGGCGCCGCCGCCATGGAACTCCTCGCCGACGGCAGCAGCCTGCGGGCCCGCAAGACGTGGTTCTGCCTCGACAACGCGGTCGTCGCGCTCGGCGCGGGCATCGGCGCGAGCGACGGGCGTACGGTCGAGACGGTCGTCGAGAACCGCAACGTGTACGCTGCCGGGCCCGTCCGGCGGCTGACCGTCGACGGCCGCCGCCAGCCGGACCGGCAGGGCTGGTCGGCACGGTTCGACCGGGCGCGCTGGGCACACCTCGAAGGCACCGGCGGCTACGTCTTCCCCGACCACCCCGGCCGCGCGGCCGACCTCGGCCTGCGCGCCCTGCGTACCGAACGGGTCGGCGCGTGGCGGGACATCAACACCGGTGCGGACACCGGGGGCAGCGCGACGCCGGTCGCGCGCCGCTATCTGACCTTGTGGCTCGACCATGGGGTCTCCCCCGCCGACTCCTCGTACGCCTATGTGCTGCTGCCCGGGGCCAGTGCGGGTGCGACCGCCGTCTGGGCCGGGGCCCGGCCGGTTCGGGTCGTCGCCAATGACGCGACCGTGCAGGCCGTCGAGGCACGGCGGGACGGGTTGCTCGCCGCGCACTTCTGGGGCCCCGGACGGGCCGGGGGCCTCACCGCGTCCGGGCCCGGCACGGTACTCGTCCGGCACGGGCACCGCGGTGTGTCGGTGGCCGTCGCCGATCCCGGCCGCACGGAGGCGACGGTCACCGTCGAACTTCCCTTCCCTGTACGGAAAGTGGTCCGTGCCGATGACACGGTGACGATCACGCCTGGGCGCAGGGCCGTCGTGACCGCCCGCGTCGGCGGCTCCCGGGGGCGCACCCATGCGGCAGAGTTCGCCTGAAGTCCGGGCGCGCCCGCCGGTTCGACGCATGCGGGTGCGCCCTGGCCGGTCGCGCCCACGCGGCGGAGCCGCACATGTCACAGCCCCGCGCCCCTTACGGGGCGTCCCCCTCACCCGACAAGGAGTGCACCCCATGAGACCCACTCCCCTCCCCCGCCGCACCGTCCTCACCGGCCTCGCCGCCGCCACCGGAGCGGTCCTGCTGCCCGGCACCGCCCACGCCGTGCGTCCGACGGTGCGGGCCACCGCCACCGTCCAGCTCACCGCCCGTGTCTCCGCCGAGTCGCAGCGGGTACGGCTCGGGGCCGCTCAGCGGGCCAGTGACTTCTTCACCACCGCGGCGTACGCGCCCGCGGGCACCGCCGTCACGGTGTCCGTGTCCGCCCCGGACGGTGTCCTTCCGACCCTGTACGTCGGCATCCCCGACTACTACGCCACCCCCAACGCGCCCCGCGCCTATGCCCTCAAGGCGGGCACGAACACCGTCACGGATCCGAACGGCGGGCCGATCCATCTCACCCTGACCGGCAGCGGGCAGCGCGCGACCGTCACCCTCGGGGCCGGTTCCGTGCCGATGCCCACGTTCACGCACGGGTCGACGTCGGAGTCCTCCTTCCAGTCCCAGCTGGACTCGTACACGTCGGCCGGGTACGTCCAGCTCCGCTCGGCCCACGCGATCGTCACGCTGTCCCGTGCCACCGCCCTGCAGTACAGGGCCGAGAACCACGCGTCGCTCCTGGACACGTACGAACAACTCCTCGCCTCGCACGCCACGTTCAGCGGTCTGAGCGGCACCACCGGCACGCACGCGCGCAATCCGCTGCCGTACCACTTCGTGAACGTCACGAAGGTGGGGTCGGGCGTCGGCGCGTACGCCACGCACGGGTACACGGGCTACCCGAGCGGCGCGATGACGTACATCGCGGGCGTGAACGGGCTGCGTACCGGCGGCTGGGGGATGTACCACGAGCTGGGCCATCAGCATCAGCAGTCCGCGTACAAGCCGGGCGCGCTCACCGAGGTCACCTGCAACCTCTACTCGCTCGCCGCGCAGCGCACGCTCGGCCAGACATCGCGGCTGCTCAGCAAGGACTCCACGGGCAAGGACGGCTACGACCGTGCCTTCGCGGCCCGTGACGGGGGCAGCGACTACACGGCGCTCGACGTGTGGCAGAAGCTCGTCCCGCTGTGGCAGCTGCGCCTGGCCTTCGGCACGGGTGTCTGGCCCGAGCTGCACCGGCTGATCCGCACCGACAACCCAGCCGCCGCCACGGACGCGGACCGCTACGACCACCTCGCGGTCTACGCCTGCCGGGCCACGGGACGCGACCTCAGCGACTTCTTCACCGGCAAGTGGCGCTTCCCCGTCACCGCGGCCGGAAAGTCCCGCATCGCCGCGCTCGGCCTGGACAAGCCCACCGTCGACGCGAGCACCTACCGCGAATAAGTCACCCGACTCGCATCCCCCATCGAGGAGTTACGGACCCCATGCCCGCACCGCATCTGTCCCTGCCGCCCACCGACCGCGTCCTCTCCCCGCTCACCGGCTGGACGAGGGCGCACTGGGAGGCGCTCGCCGACCGGCAGTTGGCCGCGCTCGTGCCCTACGCGACGCCGGGCTTCGCGCAGTACCGCCTGCCGGGGCGGGGCAGCTGGTCGGGGGTCGTGTCGGACGGCCTGGAGGGATATGCGCGGTCATTCCTCCTTGCCTCCTTCCGGATCGCGGGAGCGGGCGGCGAGGTGGATCCCCGTCTCGTAGAACGCTACGCGGAGGGTCTGACAACGGGCACGGACCGCTCCGGCGGCGAGGCGTGGCCCGAACTCACCGACTGCTCGCAGCAGATGGTGGAGGCCGCGTCGATCGCGATCGGTCTGCACGAGACCCGCCCCTGGATCTGGGACAAGCTCGACGCCCGGGTCCAGGAGCGGGTGGTCGACTGGTTCTCCGGGTTCGTCGGGGGCCGCACCTGGGACAACAACTGGCGGCTCTTCCAGGTGGTGTCCGAACAGTTCCTCGCCTCGGTCGGCGCCCCGTTCAGCCAGTCGGACATCGACGGCGGCCTCGACCGCATCGAGGACTGGTACCGCGGCGACGGCTGGTACAGCGACGGCGACGGGCGGAACTTCGACTACTACATCGGCTGGGCGATGCACCTGTACCCGCTGCTGTGGGCCCGGATGGCCGGTGGCGACGACGGCGGCCGCGCCAAGGTCTACCGCGAGCGCCTCACCCAGTTCCTCACCACCTACCCGCACTTCTTCGGCGGCGACGGCGCCCCGGTCCACCAGGGCCGCTCCCTGACGTACCGCTTCGCGGCCGCCGCGCCCGTGTGGATGGGCGCCCTCGCGGACTGCACGCCCCTCGCGCCCGGCCTGACCCGGCGGCTCGCCTCCGGCACGGCACGGCACTTCGTGGAGCGCGGCGTGCCCGACGAGCGGGGGCTGCTTCCGCTCGGCTGGTACGACACGTTCCTGCCGGCGACGCAGGCCTACTCGGGCCCCGCGTCCCCGTACTGGGCCAGCAAGGGCTTCCTCGGTCTGCTGCTGCCCGCCGACCACCCGGTGTGGACCGAACGCGAAGTCCCGCTGCCCGTCGAGGAGTCCGACCAGTACACGGCGCTCCCGCAGCCCGGCTGGCTGCTGCACGGCACCCGGCACGACGGCATCGTCCGCCTGGTCAACCACGGCAGCGACCACAATCCCCTCGAAGGCCCCGCCCAGGACGATCCGCACTACGCCAAGTTCGGCTACTCCACGGCGACCGCCCCGGAGACGGCCCCACGCGCGTGGGAGCGTGCCGTGGACGGCCACTTCGCGCTCATCGCACCGGACGGCACGGCCTCGCGCCGCCGTCGTATCCACCCGCTGACCTGCGAGGGCCGTGTCGCCTCCTCACGACATGACGCACAACTGCCGGGCCAGGACGACGCGTTCCCCATCCGGACGACCAGCGCGCTGCACGGGCCGTGGGAGATCCGCGTACACCGCGTACAGGCCCCGGCGGAGCTCTCCGTCCGCGAGGGTGGGCATCCGGTGGCCGACGGGACGCGGCCGCATGCCGATCACGGCCCCGGCTGGGCTCTCGCGCGTACGGAGTCGGGCCTGACCAGCGCCGTGGTCGCGCTGCACGGCTGGGACGAGGGGACCGGCATCGCCCGCGAGGTGGCGGCGGACGCGTACGGCCCGCACTCGGCGACGCCGTTCCTGTCGTGCGCGGCCCGTCCGGGCACGGACAGCGTGCACGTCACCCTCGTCGCGCTGTCCCGCGACACCGTCCGGCCGCAGGCGCTGCGCGAGTCCATCACCTGTGCCGTGGACGGCGACATCGTCCGCGTCCGCTTCCCCGACGGGGTCGAGCTGCTCCTGTGAACGCGGTCAGATGACGCCGTCCTCCCGCCGGTGGATCTGCCCGACCAGCTCGGCGGCCATCGACTTGATCGTGCCGAGCCCGGCTCTCCCCCAGGGCCGCGGCTCGACGTCGACGACGCAGACCGTGCCGAGCACCATTCCCGTGCGGTCGATGAGGGGTGCGCCCAGATAGGAGCGGATGCCGAAATCGTCGACGACGGGGTTGCCCGCGAACCGCGGATAGTCGCAGACGTCCTCCAGGACGAGGGCCTTGCGGCGCACCACCACATGCGGGCAGTAGCCGTGGTCGCGGGCCATGAACCGGCAGTCGTCCCCGTCCGTGCCCCGCGGAGTGTGCAGTCCCGCGAAGAACTGCCGTTCCTCGCCGATGAAGTTGACCATGGCGTACGGCGCGCCGGTCAGCTCGGCGAGCCGGTCGGCGAACCTGTCGAGGTCCGGCTCGGGACGCTCCCCGAGCCCGAGACTGCGCAGCCGCCGCACCCGCGTGGGAGCCTCCTTGTCGACGGGGGTCAGGAGCAGGTGCCCGGTCGGGTCGTACATCACGTGTGCGCTCCGAAGCTCGGCTCCGGGGCGTGGTTGAGCAGATGTTTGACGAGGGTCAGGAGGGTCTGGATCCCGGAGCTGGAGATCCGCGCGTCGCAGCGCACCACGGGCACTTGAGGGTCGAGGTCGATCGCGGAGCGCACCTCTTCGGGCTCGTAGCGGTGCGCGCCGTCGAACTCGTTGATCGCCACGATGAAGCCCATGCCGCGCTGCTCGAAGAAGTCCACCGCGGCGAAGCAGTCCTCAAGACGCCGGGTGTCGGCGAGCACCACCGCGCCCAGCGCCCCTTCGGAGAGCTCGTCCCACATGAACCAGAATCGTTCCTGGCCCGGTGTGCCGAACAGGTAGAGCACATGCTCCGGGTCGAGCGTGATGCGTCCGAAGTCCATGGCGACGGTCGTCGTGGTCTTGTTCTCCACACCCGACAGATCGTCGGTGGCCTCGCTGACCGTGGTGAGCAACTCCTCGGTGCTCAGCGGCGCGATCTCGCTGACCGCGCCCACAAAGGTCGTCTTGCCGACCCCGAAGCCACCCGCGACCAAGATCTTCAGCGCGGTGGGGAAGGGGTCAGAGCTGTCGTCGTAATCCATCGAGCACTGCCTCCAACAGGGACCGGTCAGTGGGGTTGTGGTAGAAGTCCGGGGCCTTCGTGGTGAGGGCCCCGCAGTCGATGAGATCGGAAAGGATCACTTTGGTGACGACCGCGGGCAGTTTCAGCTGCGCCGCGATCTCGGCCACCGAGGTCGGCGCCTCGCACAGGCCGAGGGCCGTGGTGTGTTCGGGTCCGATGTACCCGAGAGGTGCGGCCCCCGTGGCCATCACCTGGGAGAGCAGGTTGAGCTGACTGGTCGGTCTGGTCCGCCCGTTGCTGACCGTGTAGGGGCGGACGAGCCGCCCCGCGGCGTCGTCGAGCCAGGGCCCGTCGTGCGGGGCCGCCATGCTCAGTGCCTCATCGGCGCGGGTTCGCCGGCCTGCTGCCGGGGCGCGGTGATCAGATACGGGCGCACGCTCTTGACCAGCATCGCCATCTCGTACCCGAGCACGGCCGCGTCCGCGTCCCGGCCCGCCAGCACGGCGAGACAGGTTCCCGAGCCCGCCGTGGAGACGAACAGGAGGGTGGAGTCCAGCTCCACCACGACCTGGCGGACGTCCCCGCCGTCGCCGAAGCGGACGCCCGCGCTGCGCCCGAGGGAGTAGAGCCCCGATGCGAGGGCCGCCATGTGATCGGCGCTGTCCGGGTCGAGGCCATGGACCGACTTCACGAGTCCGTCGGAGGAGAGCAGAACGGCGCTGTGGGTGTGCGGCACGCGCTGGACGAGGCCGCTCATCAGCCAGTCGAGATCGGATACATGGCCGGTCGGCACATCGCTCGCCATGGTGGATCGACTCCTTGGGGTACGAACGTACGTAGGTCTGCGTCGGCAGAGGTGGTGGGGGGTGCTCTGGCGTGGTCGTGCGGTCAGCCGCTGTGTTCGCTCCCGTCGTGCGGGACGCCGGACCCGTGTTCCCCGGGGGCGGGGTCGCGGACGTCCTGTGCCTGGGCGAGGCCGATGCCGCGCTGGAACGCGGCCATCAGACCCGGGTCGTGGCCGACGAGGTGCTCCCCGTCGGGGCGCGGCGACGGGGCGTCGCGCAGCTGCGGCGCGATGTGCTCCTGGGCGCGCCGCTTGGGCAGTTGGGGCTTGCCGACCCGGCCGCGCACGGCGCCGTTGCGGGGTGTGGGCGGCGTGCCCGCGTGTTCGTCGGCGGCCTGCCGGTCGGCCGGTCTGATGCCGGGCACCGCGTCGGCGGGCGTCGGCCGTGCGCCACGGGCGCCGCGCACGGGCAGCGGGGCGGGTCCGGTTCCTTCGGCCGTGCGCGCGGTCGCCGGTGCGTGCTGCTGCGGCTGGACGGGCACGGACACCGGCTCGGCACGGGGTGCGGGGACGGGCACGGTGGGCACGGCGTGCTGGGGCGGTGTGCCGTCGGGTGTGCTGCGCGGGTCGAGCGGGCCGTGGAACTCCGTTGCGTCCGGGGCGACTTGGCCGCCCGGTGTGCCGGGCGTCTCGGCTCGTGCGTCACCTGCGGCGCCCCGCGACGCCGCCTCGGCCGCGGGGCGCCGTCGCTCGGCCGGTTCGGCCTGCTGCTCGGCACCCAGCAGCTCCTGGGGCAGGATCAGTACGGCCTGGACGCCGCCGTAGATGTTGGTCTGCAGCCGCACCGCGACACCGTGCCTGCGCGCGAGCGCCGAGACCACGAAGAGCCCGATCCGCCCGTCCTGCAGCAGGCTCGCCACGTTGACCTGGTCGGGGTCGGCGAGGAGCCGGTTCATCTTGTTCTGCTCGGTGAGGGGCATGCCGAGCCCCCGGTCCTCCACCTCGACGGCGAGTCCCGCGGTCACGAGGTTGGCGCGGAGCAGCACTTGGGTGTGCGGCGCGGAGAACACCGTGGCGTTCTCGATGAGTTCGGCGAGCAGGTGGATGACGTCGGCGACGGCGTGCCCGCGCAGGGTGCCGTCGATCGGCGGCACCAGCTTGACCCGTGAGTACTGCTCGACCTCGGCGATGGCGGAGCGCATCACCTCGGTCATGGAGACCGGCTTGCTCCACTGGCGGCGCGAGACGGCGCCGCCGAGCACGGCGAGGTTCTCGGCGTGCCTGCGGATGCGGGTCGCCAGGTGGTCGACGTGGAAGAGGCCCTTGAGCAGCTCGGGGTCCTCGACCTCGTTCTCCAGGTCGTCGAGCAGGGAGATCTCGCGGTGCACCAGGGACTGCAGGCGCCGGGCGAGGTTCACGAAGACCTCGACCTTCTGCTCGCTGCCCGCGTGGCTGGAGAGCTGGGAGGCCTGCACGACGGCGCCGACGGCGACGTCGTGGGCGCGGTTCAGCTCGTCGGCGAGCAGGTCGAACTCGTCGCCGCCGGGGCGGGGTTGGCGGGCGACCCTGCGGGTGGTCGGCTGGTCGCCGCGGCGCAGCGTCTCGACGATGCCGCGCAGGTCCGCCTGGCCGCGCGCGGCGGCACGGCGCAGCATGCCGACCCGCTCGCGCACGGACCGCGCGGCGCGGTCGGCGGCCACGGCGGCGACAACGATGCCGGTGAGGCCGACCGCGACGGCGGCCGCGAGGACGGCGAGCAGGACGGGGCCCGGCCGGGTGCCGGTCGAGCGGAGCGTGAACAGCACGGCCGCGCAGGCGCTCAGGCCCACTGCGACGGCGGGCAGCACCGCGATGCGCAGGAGTTGGGGCCGTATGTGGGTCTCGGGCAGCGCGGCGGCGCGGCTGCCCGGCCTGCCGTGCCGTCCGCCCTCGCGGCGGTCTGCGTGTGCGGCCGGTGCGCGTAGGTGAGACATCAGCGTCCTCGGTACGTTGCGACGGGGGTCCAGCGGTCGGCCCGACTCCTCTTTGCGGCATCGCCGTGCCGGTCGGCAGGTCCGCGATGTGATCCCTGCGTCGCCCGACGGCCACACACGGTAGTCGGCAACGCATCATGTGCGGTGGGCAGTTGACAAAGACAGCCGGAGAGCATCCCGCTCTGGTATGACGCCTCGCACGAGGGTCCGATTAGCCTCGTACGCAGGTCCGATTCCTGACTCGTACGGGGATGGGGTCACCCCCAGACGATCTCTCCCCCGCCGCCGTGCCCCGCCCCGCCGTACGTCCTTCCGCAGGCCGTCACGACCTCGGCGGGACCCCGCGCGCGCAGCCGTCCCGAGCCGTCCGGGCGCACCGTCAACGTGCGGCTCTCGAAGAACCCTCCGCCGCGTACGCCGAGTTGACCCGATGCCGTGGGCTCGACCCCGAGGAGCCGCAGATAGCCGAGCAGCGGCTGGGCGTGGGCGTGCAGATTGGCGACCGGCCAGGCCTGCATGGCGACGCCGACGTCCGGCATCGCCCAGGTGTGCCCGGCCCGCCCCGACTCGGGCGGCAGATAGGCGTCGGGGCCGGAGAGCGTGCCCTCCCAGATGTCCGGGTACGCGGCCGTGTGCGCGTGCAGCGTCATGCGGCGCCAGTGGGCGCGGGCGAGTCCGGGGTCGATCCGGGCCGCCGCCCAGACCAGGGTCTGGTTGACGGCGTGCCAGATGGTGCCGCGGTCCGGGTCGTCGGCCGGGGGTCCGATCAGCCGGGCGCCGAGCGGCGAGTCCCGTACGCACAAGTCCTCGACGGTCTGGAGGAGTTCACGCGCGCGTGCCTCGTCGGCCGCGCCGCAGAGGATCGCCCAGGGCTGCACTTCGAGCCACAGCTCGTGCTCGCCGACGGGCGCGGCGCCCGGGCCGTGCGCGCGGCGGAACCAGCGGCCGTTCCACTCCCCCGCCACCGCCTGCCGCAGCCGCTCGCCGAACTCCCGTGCCTCATCGGCCGTTTCCGCGTCGCCCAGCCGGTCGGCGAGTCCCGCGTACACGGGCAGCACCCAGGCGGCCATCGCGGAGTTGAGCACCGACTCGCCGTGCTCGATCATCGTCCGCCGGTCGATGCCCGTGCCGTCGAGGACGAGGTCGTTCCAGTCGGCGTTGCGGATGCGCAGGTGCCCGTGCTCGCCGACGCCGACGCCATCCGTCACGTACCGGAACTGGCGCCGCAGATGCTCCCCGAGGGGCACCGCGGCGGCGCCGTACGACGGATGGAAGCCGACCGGTGCCCCGAAGGCGGCGAGATCGCCCGTCGCCGCCGCGTACTCGGCGGCGAGCCACAGCGCCCACAGGTTCTGGTCGGAGGGACGGTAGAGGTCGGTGCGGGGCTGCTGCGACGGGTCGAGCGCGTACGGCAGTTCACCGTCGGGGCTCGCCCACGCGCAGGTGTTGCGCAGCACGGAAAGGGCCAGGTCGGGCTCGATGTGGACGAGCGGAAGCGCATGCTGCAGCGGGTCGCGCGCGGCGCCGTTGAAGCCGTGCCGGAAGGAGTAGGCGGAGCCCTGGTCCAGGGTGTGGCCGCCGAGCAGCCCGTCGACGCAGGCCCCGCCCGCGAGCAGGGCGGCGTGCCAGGGGATCTCCACGGCGGCCTCGGGCATCCCGTCCGCGTCCGCGCGTGGAAGCCGGGCCCGCAGCGCGCGCAGACTCGCGTCGTACGTCTCCTCGGGGTCCCCCTCGAACTCCGCGCCCGCCACCCCGCACCGGAACCAGACCGTGCGCCGCTCACCGGGCGCCAGATCGACCGGGCAGGAGACCCTGAGCACCCCGCGATCGGCGGTGCACCGCGCGCCGCCCGCCGCCCCGAGCAGCTCCAGGACCAGCGGCACGCCCCCTTCGTGGCGGACGTCCGCGGGGCGCGGCCCGACCTCGAGGTACGTCAACTCCCGCTGCCGTACGTCCCATTCCTCGGCGATCCGCCAACGCACCGCCTCCGTACGGTGGTTGGTGACGTCGACGCGGATGAGCACCCAGGGGACGTCTCCCTCGGGGCACAGCACCGTACGCTCGACGTCCGCGCCGCCCGCGCCGATCCGCACGCGCGTGTAGGCGGGCCCGAAGAGCAGCTCGCCGCCCCCGTCGTCCGAGCGCAGGACACCCGCCACCTCGGTCACGCCGGTGCCGTGCGGCTCCGGTTCGGTGAGCCAGCGAAGGCCGTCGTGCTCGTCCCAGAGGCCGCTGCGCCCTTCGGTGTCGGCGACGAGCGTGATGCGGCGGTTGCCGAGGTGGATCCAGCGGCGCCGCGTGGGCGGATCGATGACGCGGTCCCACTCCGTGCGGGGCGCGTCGGGTGCCAGGGCGAACGCGGGCAGTCCGTGGTCCTTGGTCCACCGGCCGTACGCACTCATCCCTGCCTCCTCGGCCGCCGGGGCTCCGCGCTTCCTAGCCGACCGGCGCCGCCTCGGGCTCCCCGCCGGTCACCGCCCGCCGCTCGGCGCTCTCCCCGGCGTCGGCCCAGCCGCCGTCCGGCACGACCGCGACACCCCGCCACCACGGCACGCCAGGCACGCGGTCCGACGAGGGTTCGAAGGGCTCGCCGGGGCAGGGCAGCGCGATCCTGGCGTCCGCCCGGCGCGCGGCGGCGACGGTGCCCTCCCCGGGCGCCGACCAGGCGTGCGGGGCGAGGTTGAACGTCCCCCAGTGGATCGGCAGCATGACGCCCTGCGGCCGCCCGCCCTGGAGGTCCAGATGGGTCTGCATGCCCTCGTCCGGAGTCATGTGGATGTCCGGCCAGAAGTCGCTGTACGCACCGATCTGGATCATGGTGACGTCGAAGGGGCCGTAGGCGGCACCGATCTCGCGGAAACCAGGCATGTAGCCGGTGTCCCCGCTGTGGAACACCCGGTGCTCGGGCCCCGCGACCACCCAGGACGCCCAGAGGGTGTGCTGCTGGTTGCGCAGACCGCGGCCGCAGAAGTGCCGCGCGGGCGTGGCGGTCAGGGTCAGGCCCGCCACCTTCGCCGACTCGTGCCAGTCCAGCTCGCGCAGCCGGTCCGCGGGCACGCCCCAGCGCTCCAGATGGGCGCCCACGCCGAGCGGCACCGCGAACACCGTGTCCGTCCCGGCCAGCGCCTTGATCGTGGGCAGGTCCAGATGGTCGTAGTGGTCGTGCGAGATGACGACGGCGTCGACCGGGCCGAGTGCCTCCAGCGGCACCGGCACCGGGTGCAGCCGCTTGGGCCCGGCGAAGGCGAAGGGCGAACACCGTTCGCCCCAGACCGGGTCGAACAGCACCCGCCGTCCGTCGATCTCGGCGAGCACACTGGAGTGCCCCATCCAGGTGATGCGCAGCCCGTCGGCCGGCGGCTTGGCCAGGTCGGCGAGGGTCGTGGCGTGCACGGGGACGGTGCCCGTGGGGCCGCGCCGCAGGCGCTCCTCCTTGCGGAAGTAGATCTTCGCGAACTCCACGGTCGAACCGGTCGGCCGGGTCCGCGCCCCCACGGGGTTCTGGAACGTGCCCTCCGCGACGGAGAAATTCGGTGACCTGCGGATCCGCGCCATCCGCGCACCCGTCGGATCCGCTCCGAAGGCGGCGGGCCGCAGCGAGCGGAGCCCGGGAATCAGGGACCGGGACACAGGACCTCCTGAACAGGGGTGGATAGGCCACTCCATTATGTCCACCGTCGCTGACAGCGGCCGCTGGGAGGGGTGACGGCGGCGCCACACGGCGGCCCCACGACGGGCCGCCTGCGGGATGTCGGCGGACCGTCGGCGGGATGTCACATCCGAGTGCCCCTCATCCGTCGCATCAGTGCCCCGGTGACCGGCACCGGAGCACGCCGTACGACCTCGGAGGTGGCTCTCATGGCCCGCATCTCGCTCACCCCTCGCCGCACCCTGCTCTTCCGCATCATGGAGTGGTACTCGAAGCGCGTCTACGGCAAGGTCCTCGACCCGGGCAAGGCCCTGGCCCACAACCCGCGCGCGCTCTGGACCTACCTCCGCTTCGAGCAGGGCGTGGCGAAGTGGAACAAGCTGGACGCCGACCTCAAGGAGCTGGCCGTGATGGCGTCGGCCGCGTCGATCGGCTGCTCCTGGTGCATGGACTTCGGCTACTGGGAGTCCCACAAGCGCGGCATGGACCCGCAGAAGCTCCGGGACGTGCCCGCCTGGCGCGACAGTGACATCTACAGCCCGCTGGAGCGGGACGTCATGGAGTACGCGGAGGCGATGACCGCGAACCCGCCGACCGTCGAGGACGACCTCGCCGACCGGCTGCGCACCCGACTCGGGGAGCCCGCCTTCGTCGAACTGACCGCGATGATCGCCGTGGAGAACTACCGCTCCCGCTTCAACTCCGCGCTCGGCCTGACCAGTCAGGGCTTCAAGGACTCCTGCGACCTGCGGGACGCGCGGCGCCCGGTCTCCGGATGACGGCGCAGGAGGGCGCGGTGTCCCGGGTCCCCCGCCCCGGGGCCGCGCCCTCCGCGCCCCTACCGCAGTTCGTACACCGCCGTCACCGAGACCTCGTCCTGGATCTGCCCGGGCGCGACGGGCACTCCCTCCTTCGCGAACGCGGCGACCGGCATCGGCACCGGGCGCGGGCGCCCGCCGTCGCTCTCGTCGAGGGAGACGAGGCGGCCGAGCCGGTGACCGGTCAACTTGGCGTACTGCGTGGCCTTGTCGCGGGCGTCCTCGTACGCCGCGTCGCGCGCCTTCGACCGCAGCGCGCCCGCGTCCGCGAGGTCGAACGCCACCGAGTGGACCCGGCCCGCGTCACCGGCCGCGTCCACGACGGCCTGCACCACCGCGCCCGTCCTGGCGATGGCACGGATCTTGACCGAGAAGACCTGCGAGGCCTGATAGCCGATCAGCTTGGCGGCGCCGTTCTCGTCCTGGTAGACGGCGGACAGGGCGAGGTTCTCCGTCTTGACGTCCTTCTCGGCCACGCCCGCCTTGCGCACGGCGGCCAGCAGCGCGTCCGCCGCGGTGCTCTGCGCGGCGAGCGCCTTGCCCGCGGTCTCCTCGGTGACCTCGACGCCCGCGGTGAGGACGGCCATGTCGGGCGCGGCGGACGCGCTGCCCGCGCCGGTCACGGTCACCGTGCTCCTCGGCGCAGGGGCGGGCACGACGGCCGGTGCGGCGGGGGCGGGTGCGGCGGCGACGGCGGGAGCGGCGGGCAGCCCGAGCGCGGCGAGCGCCACGGCGACGGCACTGACGGAACGTACTGGATGCATAGGAGGGGTTCCTTCCGGCTCTCCGTCCCTCCAGGGACGGTTTCGCGGTCATCCCAGCACCGGCGCCCATGCCCTCGTCCGCGCCACTCCCGCCCTGTCACCTCACCGGTCCAGTACCGCCCGCCAGGTGCGCGGCCGCCTCAGTACAGGCCTGTGGTGTCCTCCCGGTAGGTGTGGTCGAGGATGTCGTCGAGGAAGGTCCCGAACCCCGCCTCCAGGCGCAGGCCACTGCCCGGCTCGTAGGCGAACAGGCCGGGGCAGACGCTGTCGTCGAGCGTGCTGTCCACGAACAGCGCGTACGAGAAGCGGTCGGGTCTGGCCGCGCCGCCCGGCGGCTGGCGCACCACGCGGTGGGCCACCGCGGCCACCGGTGTCGCGGTGTGCCGGGTCAGGATCTCCATCGCACAGCCGAAGTTGACGATGAAGGTGCCGGGAATCGGGTCGATGGGCCGCCAGTCGCCGTCCCTGTCCACCTCCAGACCGCGTTCGGTGGAGCGCAGGACCGTCACCCAGCCGGAGTCCTTGTGGATGTTCAGGCCGCGCGCGGCGACTTCGGGACGGAAGTGGTTGAAGGTCAGAGTGTGGGTGCCGTGCGGGGTCAGGCTGTGTCCGGTGGCCTCGTCCCAGAGCGCGCGCGGCAGGTCGAGCCGGGTGAGGACCGCGCGCTGCACGGCGAGCGCGAAGTCACGCATGCGTTCGGCCTGCCGGGCGAGAGCGGCCGGATAGACCCGGTCCCACCAGGCCTTCTCCAGGAAGAACTGTTCGGTCTGGTCGGCGTCGCGGCAGAAGTAGCCCTGGTGACGGCCGAGTTGACCGGCCGTCCAGCGACGGAATCCCCGGTAGGGGTCCCGCGTCCCGTCTCCACAGGCGTCGGCGTCTCCGGAGTCGTCGGCGTCTCCTGGCAGGTAGAAAGAGCGCGCGAAGCGGTCCCCCGCCGACAGGTCGGTCCCTGCGGGCTGCTGCACGTAGAAGAAGCCGTCCTTCAGCGCGCGTTGCAGTCCGTCGGCGGCGGTGAAGTGCAGCTGTCCTCCGCGCAGTTCGGCCAGCTGCCAGCCCTGCCGGGCGGCGCTGGCGCGCGGGTGTCCCGCCGCCGTGCTCATATGCGGGAGTGGAACGCGTAGCCGAGCTTGCCCGCCTTCTCCACCGAGAAGTCGCGGAAGCCCTGGTACTCGTGCAGTCTCCCGCCGGTGTCGTACTGGTAGAGCGACATGTCGTAGCGGGGGCCCATGTAGACCGTGAAGGAGGAGCGGTCCGGGGTGCCCGCGTCCGGGCGCAGCTCCGGGACGCGGTGGTAGACGGCGGTCACGGGCCTCGGCAGTTTCCTGGTCAGGACCCGGAAGGCGTCGCCGAGGTTGACGGTGAAGTGGCCGGGGTGTTCGCGCACCGGCAGCCAGCGGCCCTCGTGGAGGATCTCGTAGCCGGGCTGGTCGGTGCAGATCGTGGTGATGAACCCGCTGTCGGAGTGCTCGACGATCCCGGCGCGGTCGCTCAGGCCCGCGCGGTAGTGGTTGACCGTCGTGTAGCACAGGCCCGTGTCCTGGCGGGCGCCGCCGGTGATGAGGTCGCGGTCGCACTCGGGCACGCCCGCCACGTCGAACACTCCGTAGAGGACGTCCAGGGTCAGCTGCCGCATCCGCCGCAGTACCGCGGTGACCTCGTCCGGCAGGTACTCCTGCCACAGGAAGCTCTCGAGCTGGAGCTGTTCGACCTGGTCGGGCCGGTCCTCGTAGCCCAGTTTGGAGGCGGCGTGGCCGTGTTCGCGGTGCCCTCGGTGGCGGTCGCCGGGGTGCCCTGCCGCGGGCTGGTAGAAGCTGCGGCAGAAGGCGAGTCCCGCGCCGACGTCGAGGTCGCCGGGGACCGCCACGTTGAACGCGCCGAGGGCGAGCGCCCGTTCGGCGTCGGCCGATGAGGCGAACCGCAGGCTGCCCCCCTCGTCGACCTCGGCCGCGGGGAGGGTGAGGGTGTCCGTCGTCATGCTGCGACGCTCCTGTCTCGGTCGGTTCCCAAAGGTGCTGTGCCCGCGCCCGCCGTGGTGCCCGCGTCCGCTCTCGTGCCCGCGCCGCGGCTACAGCGCGCCGTCGTCGTCATAGGTCCGGCTCACCTCCTGGACGGCGAAGTCCGCGACCGACTGCACGGGGTGCGCCGTGCCGTCGTCGAGCCGGTAGACGGTGCCGTCGAGGGCGGAGTCGAGGAACGTGACGTACGAGATGCGGTCGGGGCGGCCCGTGGGGCGCTCGGTGGAGACCACGCCGTGCACGTTCGCGCGCACCGGCCGGGGCAGGGCGGAGGTGAGCACCTCCAGCGAGCTGCCGAAGTTCACGATGAAATGGCCGGGTTCGGGGTTCACGGCACCCAGTTCCCCGTCGATGAGCGCGAGCAGCCCCGGTTCGGTGGAGCGCAGCACGGTCACCCATCCCGAGTCGCGGTGGAACTTGCAGCCGCGGGTCGCCTTGCGGGAGCGGAAGTGGTTGAAGGCGAGCATCTGGTGCCCGCCGTGGTCGGAAAGGCCGCCGGACACCTGGCTCCACAGGTGCTCGGGGACGTCCACGTACCGCAGGACCGCGCGCAGGACGCCGATGCCGAGGCCGGTCATCCAGTGTCCGAGGGCCGCGACCTCGGAGGGCAGCAGCGTCCAATTGCCCTTCTCTATGTAGAAGTTCTCCCACTGGTCGTGCTCACGGTCGAAGTAGCCCTGGTAGTCGCCGGGTACGTCGGTGTCGCGGAAGCCCCGGTAGCGGTCGAGGGCGTCACCCGCCGGGTCCTCGTGGAAGTGCGTGGCGAACCGGTCCCCGGCGACGGTGTCGAGTCCTTCGGGGATGCGCAGCAGGAAGAACCCCATGGCCAGGGCGCGGTCGAAGCCTCCTGCGCGCTCGAAGAGCAGCTCGTCCCCGTCGATCCTGGAGCGTTCGAGCTCGACCGCGGGGAAGGCGGTCCGCGCCTGCCGCTCGCCGGGCATCGGCGGCAGGCTGACCGGCGGCCTCGCGGTGTCGGGGTGCAAGAGGGCCCGTTCCGTAGGGGAGTTGGCGGCGGTCATGGGGTCGGCTCCCTCGGGGTCGCGGGATCGTGCGCCACGGCGGCGTCGGGCCGGATCGTGATGGTTCCGGGCCGTGCGGGGCGCGGCATGGAGGCATGGCGCTTCAGGCCGAGGTCGACGCCGCGCGTGGCGACCGTGTAGTGGCCGTACAGCTCCGCGAGGACCATGGACTGCATCCGCACCGAGAAGAGCCGGCCGGGGCATTTGCGGGGGTTGCGGTCGGCGTTGACCATGCTGAACGAGTTGATCTCGTAGCGGCCGCGGGAGAGCAGCGAGGAGACGGTCTCCCGGTCGGTGCGGACGATGGCCTCGATGTTGGCGGGGGCGAAGCGGCACGGCTCGGGGAAGACGGCGGGGTCGCGGTTGGCCTGCCGTCGGTCCAGCCACATCATGGTGCCCGCCGGGACGGTCACCGTCGCACCCCTGTGGTGCAGGGTGAAGGGTTCGGTCGTACGCCGCCACAGGGCGCTGGGATTGCTGCCGCCGAGCCGTACGGCCTCAAGGACCGCGAGGTCGATCACGGACGGCGCGCTGCCCGCCGCCCCGCCGCCGTGCCGGGCCTGCGCGACGACGGCCTCCTTGGCCTCGGGGGTCGCCTCCACATAGCCGATCGCCCAGGTCAGGCTGAGCGCCGTCGTGTCGTAGGTGGCGACGATGACGGTGCCGAGTTCCTTGATCCGCGCGGCGTCGAGCGCGGCGACGGCCTCGCGTGTGAACGGCAGTTCCCACAGCGCGAAGTGACGCCGGATCATATTGGCCGCGGGCGCGGCGGCCAGGGCGTCGAAGTTGGCGGTCAGCAGGTCGCGCACGAAGGGCACGATGACGTCGAACTCGCGCATCGCCGCCGGGTTGTCGTTGCTGATGACGTCGGAGGCGAGGTCGAAGAAGCCGCGCACCACACGGCCGTACTCGGCGGAGTCCAGATAGTCGGGCAGCGGCCGCTGGGTGAGGTCGAGGACGCCGGGGATCATGCTGTCCACGTACGCCGTCAGGGACAGCGCGAAGTCGTCGAGCGGGACGGAGCGGCCTGCCGCGCGGGCGAGGTGGTCGGCGGTGTGCCGTCGGATGTCGGGTTCGAGGCGCTCGACGAACTTGGCGTTGCCCAGGGAGCGTTCGACCGCGGCCCGCTTGGCCGGGCGGTCCGGGTGGTCGTGCGGCAGGGAGCCCATGAAGTCGCCGAACAGCTCACGGTTGGCGTCCGTGGAGGGCGCCAGGGAGTCGTCGCCGACGAGCGCCTCGTTGGTGATCTGGTAGAGGGCGAGCTTCTCCCCCATCCAGAACGAGCACAGGCCGCCGTTCTCCTCGGCGCGGGCGCTGATGCCACAAGCGCGGAAGTAGTGCGACGCGGGCTCGCCGCGCACCACGGTCGCCTCGTGGAACGCCGGGGCGTGGCCGTGCAGCCGGCTGGGCCCTTCGTGGTGGGCGACGACGCCAGGGAAGGGGACGCCGGGGCCCTGCGGCAGGTCGATGGTTCCGGCCGCCCTGCGCAGGGTGCGGGGACGGTCCGCCGAGATGCTCATGACGTACCGCCGTTCGCGCCCACGGCCTCGCCGGTCCCGCCGTCGGCCGCGCCGATGCCGAAGTCGGCGTGCCGGTCGGACCAGGTCCGCTCGTTGAACTCGCGCAGGAAGTCCTCGGAGCTGCGCACCGGAGCGGCCGTGCCGTCCTGGCGCACCTGGTAGAGATCGCCTGCGGCGGGCGGGTTGGCGAAGGCCGCGAAGGAGAAGCGGTCCGCGGCGCCCGGGGCCGGTGTGCACTGCCGTACGTGGTGCAGGATCGCCCGTACCGGCCGGTCGAGGGCGGCGGTGAGCAGTTCGAAGGCGCCGCCGAAGTTCACCACGAAGTGGCCGGGCACGGGGTCGACGGGCACCCAGGCGCCGTCGACGGACGCTTCGAGGCCGGATTCCTCGTTGTAGAGCACGGTCACGAATCCGGTGTCCTTGTGCGGGGCGCAGCCGGGCTGGACCCGCTCCGGCCGGTAGTGGTTCGCCGCGAACCAGTGGGTGCCGATGCCGTCGACGGCACCTCCGGTGATCTCGCTCCACAGCGCGGGGGCGATGCCGAGTTCGGCCAGCACGGCGCGCAGCACCAGCAGCGTCAGGGCGCTCATCTGCTCGGCCATGACGAGGAGTTCGCGCGGGAAGTGCCGGGTGCGCCCGGGGCCGTCGATGAGCAGGTGCTCGGTCTGGAAGTGCTCCCGGTCGAAGTAGATGCCCGTCAGGTCCTTGAAGCCGCGGTACGCCCGGGTCTCCGCCGCCCCGTCGTCGGCCGCGCGATGGAACTCGCGGCACAGGGTGATGCCGGGGCCCGGATCGAATCCGGCGGGGACGGCGAGCAGGAAGCAGCCGTCGCGCAGCGCGCGGGACAGGCCGTCGGGGGTGTCGAAGCGCAGGCCGGTGTCCGAGACGGCGGCGCGCTGGAGCATCAGGGTGGCGGCGGTCATCGGCGTGCGCCCTTCGCCGTGGCGTGCGCGGTCTCCGGAGTGCGGGTGCCGCCGCGAGGGCCGGTGCCGCTGCCGACGTCCGGCGCGTCCGTACCGGCGTAGATCTCGTGGTCGTTCTCGTCGATGAGTTCGCGCGAGCCGCAGACGCGCTCCAGGCCGCTGCCGCGCACATAGCGGTAGATGCCCTCGTCCTCGCCGGGCAGGCAGCCGCTGGAGCTGAAGTGCCCGAAGCTGGACCGGTCCTCCTGCTGGCGGGCGACCCTGTGCATGATCGCGGCGACGGGCATGCGGCTGCCCGCGGTCAGGATCTCCATGGACAGGCCGAAGTTGACGACGAAGCAGTCCGGACGGATGGGGACGGTCTCCCAGTGGTCCTCGCGGCTGACCTCGAGTCCCGGGGCGGTCGTCCGCAGGATGGTGAGGAACCCGTCGTCCTTGTGGGAGCTGAGCCCGATGTCCTCGTGCGCGGGCCGGTAGTGATTGAACGTCAGATGGTACGAGCCTGCGCACTGCGCGCAGCCGCCGGTCGCCCGCCGCCAGTCCTCCTCGGGAATGCCCACCTCGGCGAGGACTGAGCGCAGCACCTGCCGGGAGAGCCGGGTGAGGGCCTCGCCGAGTGCGGCGATCTCCGGCGGATAGTCGGCGGCCCAGAACCGGCGCTCCAGGAGGAACTGCTCGATCTGGTTGATCCGTTGGTGGAAGCCGAGCAGCGGGTCCCCGAAGTGGTCGCTGCCGATGTCGCGGAACCGGCCGTACGGCGTCGCGGCGGGCCCCTCGTGGAATTGCCGCGCGAACGCGTCACCCGCCGACACATCGAGCCCGGGCGGGATCTCCAGGAGGAAGACACCGTCCCGGAAGGCCCGGTTGCGCGCCCCGGAATCCCCGAAGTCAAGCGCACCGTCGGCTATGCGGGCCCTTTCGAGACGGGCGTCGCCGAGTGCGGGATGGTCGGGTGACCGCTTCGCGTATACGTCCTGGTAAATCTTTCCCCGCCGTATGTCGGGGATCAGATCACGGGCTTCGGCTGTCATCTCACCGGCCTTTCAGGTGGAGGGAGACCACGACGAGGTCACGCAGCTCTTCAGGGGCTCCGGGATGCCGACCCTTGGCTATCTCGGACAGGGTGCTGAAGGATCCGGGATAGACCATGACGGGCAGCCCCTGCTCCTTGAGGCAGGCGAAGACGGCGAACTCTTCGAGGAAGTAGTCGCTGGACATCCGGATGCGCTTTTCCCATTCGGAAGCACCGATGCCTTCGGCGCGCTTCCGGTGATAGGCATGACCGAAGGACTCGACCGAGGAACGAAATTCCTCGTTCTCGTCGAAGAAGGCGAGGAGCTTGTTGTGGAACTGGCCGTACTCCTCCCCGTCCTGCACGTCACTGCAGTTCAGGAAGGTGAAGTCGGTGATCTCGCGGTACTCGTCGAAGACCTTCCCCTCGGCCTCCACAAAGCTCCGGCCGAGCGCGAGCGCCTGTTCGCGGGCACGGTCGGGCGCCATTCCCTGGGTCGACTCCAGGGTGAGTCTGTGAATGCTGTCACCGATGAGCACGGTGCACTTGCTGAACCTCCGGGAGATCCACTTGACCATGCTCGTGAGTTTGGCAGTGGTGAAGTTGCTGTTTTCGAGACTGACGCCGAGAAAACATGTGTCGTGCCGCTCGAAGGTGTTCCTGCTCGATTCCGGGGAAACCGACGCTATCTCCGCCTTGTAGCGCGTTCTGCGGGTGGGCTCCGTCCGTCGTGCCGGAGCAGCGATCCCCTGCGCATCTAACGACATCACATCCGCCTGGGTCCATGGGGGGAGGTGCAGGAATGGCATTCGTCTGCCGCATGAAATTACTAACAGGAAGTTGAAGCGGCGGCCAATACCCCGGGGTTGGATTCAGGCCGCACCGTCAAGGAACCGCATCTTTCAGGCGTTTCACGGCAACTGACCAGGGCCCCAGTAGGTGTAGGCACCATTAACCCGACCGTCCGGTACGGACGGTCACCTCGCGGTCGCGCCGGGTACGGCCGAAGGGCGGGCGCCGCACGGCACATGACTCCGGATATCGCTCAACGCTCCCCGCTGAGCAGGGAGTTGACGACGCAAGGACCGGTGCGCGCGACGCCGCCCGCACCGGCCGAAAGCGCCGCGCCACCCCGCCCGCACCGACGGGTCCCCGCCCCGCGCGTGATGGCTCAATGCTTTCCCCGTGCCCCACCAGCCACTGTTCAGGCCGTGTTGGCAAGCACCTCCGCGTCCGTTACGGTGATCTGGTCTCGACCGCTCACCGAGCGGCGGACCTGTCCTCTGGCACGAGGGCCCGCGAGGGCGACCTTCGCAACCGGCCCCGCCGACACGGCATTTCGAGACGTCTCCCACCTCTCCAGCAGCGGCGCTCCGCTTTCGGCAGCGCTCTTCGGCTGCGCCCTCTCCCCCACCGCAGGCACCATCCCGACGCCATCGTGAGGAGCAGTGGGTCATCGTGAGTGAGGGCACGACCTTGAGGAAGGGCACCGGCGGCGCGCCGCCGCCCTTCGCCGCCCGGAAGTGGGCGCTGATCGCCATGTCCGTGGGCGTGTTCTGCATCCAGCTCGACTCGTTCGGCCTGAACCTCGCGCTGCCGCGGATCGGCCGCGACCTGGACGCGGGCGGCGCCGGACTCCAGTGGGTGATCAGCGCGTATCTGCTCTCCACCGGCACGCTGATGCTGGGCACAGGACGGCTCGGCGACCTGTTCGGCCGCCGGCGGCTGCTGGTCGCGGGACTCACCGTGTTCGGCGCCGCCTCGCTGGTCTGCGCGCTCGCCCCGACCCTGCCCGTCCTCGTGGGCGCCCGTGTCGCCCAGGGCGCGGGCGCCGCCATGATCATGCCGGTGGGTCTCTCCCTGCTGACCAACGTCTACCCGGCCGACCTGCGCGGCCGCGCCACCGGCTGGGCCCTCGGCATCGGCGGCATCGCCACCGCCTGCGGCCCGTTCGTCGGCGGCGCCCTGACCGAGACGGTGTCCTGGCGGGCGATCTTCTGGCTCAACGTCCCGCTCGCGGCGCTCGGCGCGCTCTGCGCCGCACGCACCACCGAGAGCTTCGACGACAGCGCGCCCCGCACCGTCGACTGGAGCGGCCTGCTCAGCGCCACGGCCGCGCTCGCGGCGCTCAGCGTCGTCATCGACCGCGGACCGGGCTGGCCGTGGCCCGCCACCCTGGCCGGCGCGGCCGTCACGGCGGCCCTGCTGGCCCTGTTCGTACGCCGTGAACGGTCCGCCGCCAACCCGCTGGTGCAGCTCTCGCTGTTCCGCAACGGCCCGTACATGGCGCTCACGCTCGCCGGTGCCGCCGCCAACACCACGACGGTGATGTTCCTGTTCGTCGTGCCCCTGACGCTCCAGGGCCAGTGGGACCTCTCCGTCGTCGTGGCGGGCACCGCGTTCCTCGCCCCCGCCCTCGCCATGGCGCTGGCCGGACCGCTCGCCGGGCGGGTGCCGCCGCGCGCCGCGGTCCGGCTGATGGCGGCCTGCCTGTGCGCGGGCGCACTCGTCCTCGGCTGCCTCGCCCGGACCTCGTCCCTCACGGTGTACGTCGCCGTCGCCACGGTGGGCGGCGCGGTCCTCGGAGTGGCCAACTCCCTGACGCTCATCGCCACTCAGGGGGTCATCCGGCCGGAGCGGGCCGGTGAGGCGTCCGGCGTCACCAAGACGGTCATCACCGTGGCCGCCGGACTCGGCGTCGGCCTGGCCGGAGCCGTCACCGACCAGGACCACGGCGTGGGCTCGGAAGCGGCCGCCGACACGGCCCTGCTGATCACCGCGTCGGGCTGTCTTGCCGCGTGCCTGGTCCTGGTCGCCTGGATCAGGACGCGGGAGGGCCGGAGGGACCGGGACGACACGGCGCGGGCCGGGTCACGGGGCCCGCGATGACCCCACGGTCACCACAAAGGCGCCCTTCCGGAGAAGGACGCCTTCGGTGTCGGCAGAGTCGACCTGCTGGTTCAGGAGGCCGTCTCGATCTGCATCTTGATGGTGTGCGGATTGCGGAAGCCCTTGGCCTCCACGTTGTCCCCGGAGCTCTCGCCCCGGATGCGCCGCCCGATCCACGGCACCAGGTACTCGCGCGCCCAATGGATGTCGTCGCGCCGCACCTCCAGCGTGCCGCGCGGCGGCAGCGGCGGCCAGGGCTGGTCCGGGTCCGCGGGCACCTCGAGCCCGAGGACCTGCCCGGCCCGCAGCGCCACGCGCGTGTGCCCCTCGGCGGAGAGGTGCAGCCGGTCGCCGTCCCAGGCCCTGCGGTCCTGCACGGTCTTGAGCGACCACAGGTCCAGGACGGGACAGCCGTACCGGTCGGCGATCGCCCGGACGTGCATGTTGTACGTGGCGATCTTGCCGCGCAGATGCTTGAGGACGGCCACGCCCCGGGTGTCGAAGCCGGTGGTCACCATGACGGTGCCGACCGCCGACGTGAGGTCGGCGACGGCCCGCTCGAACCGCTCGGCGACCTCGTCGGGGTCGGTGCCGGGGCGGATGATGTCGTTGCCCCCGGCGCAGAAGGTCACGAGGTCCGGGGCCAGTTCCTTGGCCCGCGGCAGCTGGTCCGCGACGATCTGGTCGAGGAGCTTGCCGCGTACGGCGAGGTTCGCGTACTGGAAGGTGTCCTCGGGCACCCGGTCGTCCAGCAGGACGGCGAGACGGTCGGCCCACCCGACGAACGTGCCGTCGGGGCCCGGGTCGCCCACGCCTTCGGTGAAGCTGTCGCCGACCGCTGCATAGGAGTTGAATACGCCGTTGTTGATGGGGTGATTGATGAAGGATGTCGACTCTGCGCTCACAAAGTCACATCTTTCACCTCCCTAAGTGAGCTACGCCACCGTAGGGAAGGGTTGACGGGGCGTGAGATAAGCCACCGGTCAAGTTTCAACCAAGCCGGAATAAGCGCCGTGCCCGCGATCGCTGCGCCTCCACGACCCCGCGTCATACGCGCCGCAGCCGGAACACCCCCGCGTCCAGGTCGCCCTGGAGCCCGGTCCGCAGCCCGCGGCGGAGCAGCACGGCGCCCCGGTACGTCTCCCCCGTGTCCCGGCACGCGTACACCGCTTCAGGGTCGAGCCCGCGCAGTCGTACGGGCGCCTGCTCCTGGCCGTACGACTGCGCCCGCAGCCAGGCGAGGACGACGGCATGGTCCCCGAGGACGTACTGCACGGCGCTGAGTCCGCTCTCCGGAGAACGCAGCCGGTACAGGTCGCCGAATTGCACCAGGGGCCTGATCTCCTTGTAGAGGTCCACCCATTCGCGTGCCTCGGCCAATTCGTCCTCACTCCACCGGGCGAGGTCGCCGCCGATGCCGAGCACCCCGGCCATGGCGCTCACGAAGCGGAAGCGCAGCGAGCTGACCCGGTCGTTGAGCTGGACGTTGGGGCTGTCGGTGACCCATGCGGCCATCACGCGCGCGGGGTGCAGCTGGCTGAAGCCGTGCTGGATGGCGAGCCGGTCCAGCGGATCGGTGTTGTCCGAGGTCCACACCTGGTCGGTGCGGGACAGGATGCCGAGGTCGACCCGGCCGCCGCCGCCCGAGCAGGACTCGAAGGACACCGTGGGGTGCGCGGCCCGCAGCCGGTCCAGCAGGTCGTACAGGTGCCACGTATGGGACCACCACGGCTCGGACAGACCGGCGTCGCCCGGCCGTCCCGCGTCGGTGAAGCTCCGGTTGAAGTCCCACTTCACATAGTCGACGGGTGCTCCGGAGAGCAGCTCGTCGAGCTGTCGCCACAGGTACGCGCGCACGTCCGCGCGCGAGAGGTCGAGCACCAGCTGGTTGCGGAACTCCGTGCGGGCGCGGCCCGGTTGGTGCTGCACCCAGTCGGGGTGCGCGCGGTAGAGGTCGCTGTCGGGGTTGACCATCTCGGGCTCCACCCAGATCCCGAACCGCATGCCGAGCGCGTGCACCTCGTCGGCGAGCGGCGTCAGGCCGCCGGGGAAGCGGTCCGGGTTGGGCGTCCAGTCGCCGAGCCCCGCCCGGTCGCTGACCCGGCCGCCGAACCACGCGTCGTCGACGACGAACAGCTCGACGCCGAGCCGCGCGGCCCGGTGCGCGAGCACCCGCTGCTGCTCCTCGGAGATGTCGAACCCGGTGGCCTCCCAGGAGTTGTAGAGCACGGGCCGGACCGTGCCCGCGTCCGGGATCACGTGCGCGCGCTGGTAGGCGTGCCAGGCCCGGCTCGCACCGCCGAAGCCGCCGTCGCTCCACAGCGCGGCGAACACGGGCGTGACGATCGCCGTGCCGGGCCGCAGGACGGTGACACCGGCGTCGTCGTGTCCCACGCCGCCGCTGATCTGCACGGCGCCGTCGGGCAGTTGGTGCACGGTGATCCGCCAGGACCCCGACCAGGCGAGGGCGCAGCTGTAGACCTCGCCGTACTCCTCGCTCGCGCCCTCCGCGTCGAGCGCGACCCAGGGCAGATGCGCGTGCCCGGTGTGCCCGCGCCGGCTGCCGATGGTCTGCTCGCCGTACGTGAGGTCGCTCCGCGTCAGGCGTGACTCGGCGCCCCACCGGCCATGCAGGTGGGAGAGCCGCCAGCGCTCGCGCCAGGGCAGCGTCCAGGTCGCGGAGTCGGCGCGCAGCACTTCCAGTTCCGGTGTGCGGTGGTCTCCCTCGTGGGTGAGGATGACGAACCGCTCCACGACGTCGCCGCGCAGCCGGTAGTGCAGCGTCGTCCGGAGGTGGTGCAGGGGGTCGTGGAAGTGCACTTGGAGTTCGTCGCCGTCCACCGCCGAGCCGGTGCCCTGCCACTCCGTCCCGCGGACCATGTCGTCGCGGACGGACAGCGCGGGCCGTACGAAGCGGCGGCCGCCCTCCACCGGATACTCCTCGTGCCCGTCGAGCCGCGACTCGAAGCCCCGCTCGGGCGGCAGGGACTCGGCGGCCAGGGCCTCGGCGTCGGCGATGCCGATCCGCGCGCCCCAGTACAGGTGGAGCAGCTCGTCGTGTTCCGTGAGCCGCAGGGCGTAACTGCTGGTCGGGCCGGAGAGCAGCCATGTGCGGCCGTCCGCACCGATCTGGATCATCAAGCCCCCACGCCCCGGTCCCGCGAGCCGCGCCGACACGCGCGCGTGGGCACATCCTGATGCGCGGATCGCCGCCGGGGCAACGCCTGTGCAGGGGTGATTGCCCGAGACACCCATGTCGTATCGTCGAAGGCGCATCCACCGGCGAGCCGCGCCGGCAGCAGAGCCCGAGGAGAGCCCGTGACGCAGCAGGTCCCGCCGACAGAGCTGTCAGAGCTGTCAGAGCTGTCAGAGCCCGAGCTTGCCGGAGTGCGCAACTTCCGTGACGTGGGCGGGCTGCCGACGGTGGACGGCCGCCGGGTCCGCCGGGGCAGGCTCTTCCGCAGCGGTCACCTGGCGCACGCCACCGAGGCCGACGCCGCGTTCCTCGCCTCGCTCGACCTGCACACGATCTTCGACTTCCGCAACGCCGCCGACCAGCGCCTCGAGGGCCCCGATGTGACGCTGCCCGGCGTGCGCAACGTGAACCTGCCGCTGACCGACCCGGCCGACGGCGCCGAGTTCTGGAAGATGGTCCGCGACGGCGACCTCGACCAGCTGCGCACGCTGCTCGCCGACGGCAAGGCCGCGGGCCGCATGTCGTCCTCGTACCGCACGATCATCAAGGACCGGACGGCCGAGCACAGCCGCGTCCTGCACGCGCTCGCCGAGGACAGCGTGCCCGCCCTGATGCACTGCGCGGCGGGCAAGGACCGTGCGGGCCTCTCCATAGCCGTGACGCTGCTGGCCGTCGGCGTCGAGCGCGACGCCATCGAGGCGGACTACCTGGCGTCGAACGCGGCGCACCGGCGCTACCGGGTGCAGCGCACCATCGACGCCCCGAACGGGATGTCCCCCGAGGTCATGGAGCTGCTCAGCCCGCTCTTCGACGCCCGCGCCGAGTATCTGGCGGCGGCCTTCGAGACGATCGAGCAGACCTGGGGCGACGTGGACACCTACCTCGCCGACGGTCTCGAGGTGACCCCCGAGACCCGCGAGCGGCTCCGCGAGCGCCTGCTCGACTAGGACGGGCGCGCGAGCGGCTACTGGTTCTGTGCCCCCAGCTCGAACAGCAGATAGATGAAGGCCGCGAAGATGTGGCCCACCGCGACATAGATGATCAGGCGGACCCAGAGCGCCCGGGGGAACTTCTCCTCCAGGCGCATCGCCTTCTTCGCAGGCTGTTCCGGCTGGACAGGTCCCTGCGGTTCGGATTCCGTCATGTCGGTTCTCCCTGAGTGGGGCCGCCGAGGCACAGCGCGGTGGCGGGGCTCTGCAGCAACGTGTGGACGAAGAGGAGGTCGGCGCCGTCCCGGTCGGCGGCGGCGATCCGGTGCGGGGTCAGCGAGTCGAAGTGCGCGCTGTCCCCGGGCCCGAGGAGGTGCGCCGTGTCCCCGAGGCGCAGCCTGAGGCGCCCCTGCAGGACGTACAGCCACTCCTCACCGGGGTGCACGCGCACGATGTCGCCCTGCGCGCCGTGCGGCACATGCACCCGCAGGGCCTGCATGCCGCGGCCCGGGGCGCCCGCCTGCCAGTAGGTCCAGCCGCCCGCCCGGGTCGGCTCCATGTCGGCCGCGCGGACGATGGAGTCCCGGTCGGCGACCGTCTCGCCGAGGAGTTCCGAGACCGTCGTACCGTAGATGCGGGCGAGCGCGAGCAGCATCGGCAGCGAGGGCTGGCGCTGCCCGGTCTCCAGGCGGGACAGATGGGCGGGCGAGAGTCCGGCGGTGCGGGCCGCGGCCTCCAGGGTGAGTGACGCCCGGCGGCGCAGCTCACGCAGCTGGGGCGCGACGGCGGGCAGCGCTTCGTCCGCCGGGGGCGGCTCGTCGGGCTCGTCGGGCTCGGCAGGGCTCATACCTTGATTGAGCCAGAGCCTTGCCTCCCGGGCAAATTTCTTGCCCGAGAGGCAAAAAGGGGCATCGGCCGCGGCCAGGACGACCCCTCAGCGGTTCGCGACCGCCTGCTTCACCAGCGTCTTGCCGAAGTCCCACATCAGTCCGCCGCCGCTGTGCGCCTCGTCCATCACCTCGGTAAACGCCCCGACGAAGCGGTCGACCTCCGCCTCCCCCACGGTCAGCGGCGGGATCAGCTTGATGACCTCCAGATGGTCGCCGGAGACCTGGGTGAGGATGCGGTGCTTCTGGAGCAGCGGTACGACGACCATCTGCGCGAAGAGTCCCTTGCGGGCGGCCTGGAGCATCGTCCAACGCCCGCGCAGCTTCAGCGACTTGGGCCTGCCGAACTCGATGCCGACCATCAGGCCGCGGCCGCGCACCTCGCTCAGCAGCTCATAGCGGTCGACGAGGGCCGCGAGCCGCGTCTTGAGCAGCTCCCCCGTCAGCCGCGCGTTCTCGACGACCTTCTCGTCCTCCAGCACGGAGAGCACGGCGAGCCCCGCCGCCATGGCCTGCGCGTTCGAGCCGAAGCTCGCCGAGTGCACGAGCACCCGGTCCATCGACGAGTAGACCTTCTTGAAGATCCAGTCCTTGCCGAGGGTCGCGCCGACCGGCACATAGCCGCCCGACAGCGCCTTGGCGACACAGACCAGATCCGGCTCGACACCCTCCTCGTGCTGGTAGGCGTAGAAGTCGCCGGTCCTGCCGAGGCCGGTCTGCACCTCGTCGGCGATCAGCAGCGCCTTGTGCCGGTGGAGCAGCTCCTGGGCGGCGCGCAGATATCCGGGCGGCGTCTCGTGCACGCCCTTGCCCTGGATGGGCTCGACGATGAGCCCCGCGACGTCGCCCTTCTTCAGCTCCTTGCGCAGCGCGTCCAGATCCCCGAGCGGTACGGCGGTGTCGGGCAGCAGCGGCGCGAAGCCGTCGCGGAAGCCGTCCTCGCCGTTGACGGAGAGGGATCCGGTGGTCAGCCCGTGGAAGGCGTGCGCGCAGTAGAGCACCCGCGGCTTCCCCGTCGCGTACCGCGCGAACTTCAGCGCCGTCTCGACGGCCTCCGTGCCGCTGTTGCCGAAGAACACCCGGTCCAGGTGCGGGCTGTGCGTGAGCAGTTGCTCGGCGAGCAGCCCGGGCAGCGGCTGGCAGTCGAAGCGGGTGAGGTCGGCGAGCGAGGCGTCGAGGACGTCGTGCAGCGCCTTGCGTACGACGGGGTGGTGCCTGCCGAGGCCCATCACGCCGAAGCCCGCGAGCATGTCCAGGTAGTCGTTGCCCTCCGCGTCCCAGAAGTACGCGCCCTCGGCCCGTTCGTAGACCTTGTCGAAGCCGATGGTGTGCAGCATGCGCGGCAGTTGGTGATTGAGGTGCCGTGCGTGCAGTTCGTACCGCTCGGCGCCCCGCTCGGCGAGGAGTCTGCCGAGGTCGAATCCCTTGGCGCCCTTGCTGTCGAACTCCTTGGTCATGCGCTGTGCTCCTTGCCCGAACCCTGCTCCCCCACGCTCTCCTTGGCCGCCAGCGTGGCGCTGATCCGCCCCGCGATCTCGACCGGTGTGAGCCCGAGGTCCGCGAGCACCTCGCCCCGCTTGGCGTGCGCGAGGAACTGCTCGGGGATCCCGAACCGCCGCACCGGTACGTCCACTTCGGCCTCGCCGAGCGCCAGCGCGACCGCGGCACCGACCCCGGCGGAGCGGCTGTTGTCCTCGACGACCGCCACGACGCGGTGGCGCCCGGCGAGCCCCGGCAGCTCCGCGTCGACCGGCTTGACCCAGCGCGGGTCGACGACGGTGCAGCGCAGGCCGCGCTCCTGGAGCAGCTCGGCGGCCTGCAGACAGACCGGCGCCATCACACCCACGGCGACCAACAGGACGTCGGCGTCCGCCTCTTGGAGCAGCACGTCCATGCCGCCGAGCCGGTCCACCGCCGGGATCGCGGGCCCCACCGACTCCTTGGGGAAGCGGACCAGCGTCGGCGCGTCGTCCACCGCGACCGCCTCCCGCAGCTGTGTCCGCAGCTGGTCGGCGTCGCGCGGCGCCGCGATCCGCAGGCCCGGCACGACCTGCAGGATCGACATGTCCCACATGCCGTTGTGCGAGGCACCGTCGGCGCCGGTCACTCCGGCCCGGTCCAGGACGAACGTCACGCCGCACTTGTGCAGCGCCACATCCATCAGGAGCTGGTCGAAGGCCCGGTTGAGGAAGGTCGCGTAGAGCGCGACGACGGGATGGAGCCCGCCCGTGGCGAGCCCGGCCGCCGACACCGCCGCGTGCTGCTCGGCGATGCCGACGTCCCACACCCGGTCGGGGTACGCCTCGGCGAACTTGGTCAGGCCGACCGGGCCGAGCATCGCGGCGGTGATGGCGACGACGTCCTCGCGCTCGGCGCCGATGCGGACGATCTCGTCGCCGAACACCGAGGTCCAGGAAGGTCCGTTGGACGGCGCGAGCGGCTCGCAGGTGAGCGGGTCCATCACGCCGACGGTGTGGAAGCGGTCGGCCTCGTCCGCGAGCGCGGGCTCGTATCCGCGCCCCTTCTCGGTGAGGCAGTGGATCAGGACGGGCCCGTGGAAGCGTTTCGCGCGGCGCAGCGCCGACTCCACCGCGTTGATGTCGTGCCCGTCGATCGGCCCGACGTACTTGAGCCCCAGATCCTCGAACATGCCCTGCGGCGCGAAGGCGTCCTTGAACCCCTTCTTGGCGCCGTGCAGCGATTCGTAGAGCGTCCGCCCGACGACGGGGGTGCGCTGGAGTATGTCCTTGCCCCAGGCGAGCACCTGCTCGTAGCTGTCCGTCGTACGGAGGGTGGCGAGGTGGTTGGCGAGTCCGCCGATGGTCGGCGCGTACGAACGCTCGTTGTCGTTGACGACGATGATCAGCGGCCGGTCCTTGGCGGCGGCGATGTTGTTGAGCGCCTCCCAGGCCATGCCGCCGGTCAGCGCGCCGTCCCCGATGACCGCGACGACGTGCCCCCGCTCGCCGAGGACCTGGCGGGCCTTGGCGAGGCCGTCGGCCCAGCCGAGCGCCGTGGAGGCGTGGCTGTTCTCGACGATGTCGTGCTCGGACTCCTCGCGCGAGGGATAGCCCGAGAGGCCGCCCTTGCCGCGCAGCTTGGAGAAGTCCTGCCGCCCCGTGAGCAGCTTGTGCACATAGCTCTGGTGTCCGGTGTCCCACACGATGCGGTCGACCGGCGACTCGAAGACCCGGTGGAGTGCGATGGAGAGCTCCACCACCCCCAGGTTGGGTCCGAGGTGACCGCCGGTTCTGGCGACCGCGTGCACCAGGAACTCCCGGATCTCCTCGGCCAGTTCGTCCAGCTGGTCCTCGGTCAGCGCCCTCAGATCGCGCGGCCCCCGAATGGTGTCCAGAATGGTCATGCTCGGGCCCCCTCTCTGGTTGTTCTCAGCTCACGGTGACATCGGGCAGCCCGGACGGGATGCCGTCGTCCTCCATCTGCGCGGCGATCTTCATCGCCTCTTCGATGAGGGTCTCCACGATCTTCGACTCGGGGACGGTCTTGATGACCTCGCCCTTCACGAAGATCTGGCCCTTGCCATTGCCGGACGCGACCCCGAGATCGGCCTCGCGGGCCTCACCGGGGCCGTTCACGACACACCCCATGACGGCGACACGCAGCGGCACCTCCATGCCGTCGAGCCCCGCGGTCACCTCGTCGGCCAGCTTGTAGACGTCGACCTGGGCGCGCCCGCAGGACGGGCAGGAGACGATCTCCAGGCGCCGCTGGCGCAGGTTCAGGGACTCCAGGATCTGGATGCCGACCTTGACCTCCTCGGCGGGCGGCGCGGACAGCGAGACCCGGATGGTGTCGCCGATGCCCTCGCTCAGCAACGCCCCGAAGGCGACGGCCGACTTGATCGTGCCCTGGAAGGCCGGGCCCGCCTCGGTCACGCCGAGGTGCAGCGGATAGTCGCAGGCCGCGGCCAACTGGCGGTAGGCGTTGACCATCACGACGGGGTCGTTGTGCTTGACCGAGATCTTGATGTCGCGGAAATCGTGCTCTTCGAAGAGGGACGCTTCCCACAGCGCCGACTCGACGAGGGCCTCGGGCGTCGCCTTGCCGTACTTCGCGAGCAGCCGCTTGTCGAGCGAGCCCGCGTTGACCCCGATCCGGATGGGCGTGCCGGCCGCCGACGCGGCCCGCGCGATCTCGCGCACCTTGTCGTCGAACTGCTTGATGTTGCCGGGGTTCACCCGGACCGCCGCACACCCGGCGTCGATCGCCGCGAAGACGTACTTCGGCTGGAAGTGGATGTCGGCGATCACCGGGATCTGCGACTTGCGCGCGATCGTGGCGAGCGCGTCCGCGTCGTCCTGCGTGGGACAGGCCACCCGCACGATCTGGCAGCCCGACGCGGTGAGTTCCGCGATCTGCTGCAGCGTCGCCCCGATGTCGGACGTACGCGTCGTCGTCATCGACTGCACCGATACCGGCGCACCACCCCCCACGGCCACCGGCCCGACCTCGATGCGCCGCGAGACGCGACGCTCCGAGATGGGCCGGACCGGCAGCTCGGGGAGGCCCAAAGAGACGGGCTCTCCAGAGGTCATGACGTCACCCGCGGTTTCCGGAGACCGTCTCACGGGCCGCGCGGATGGACTCCTTGAGGGAGCCCATGGTGGCGAGGACGGCGGTCGGCTCGTAGCCGCAGTGCGCCATGCAGTTGGCGCAGCGCGGGTCCTTCCCGCGGCCGTACTTGTTCCAGTCGGTCTCCTCGATGAGCTGCCGGTACGTGGGCACGTACCCGTCGCTCATCAGGTAGCAGGGGCGCTGCCAGCCGAAGAGCGAGTAGTTCGGGATCGCCCACGCGGTGCACGGGAAGTCCGCCTTGCCCTCCAGGAAGTCGAGGAACAGCGGCGAGTGGTTCAGCCGCCAGCGCCGCCGGTTGCCGCCCGCGAAGGCCTTCTTGAAGAGTTCGCGGGTCTGCTCGACGCCCAGGAAGTGCTCCTGGTCGGGCGCCTTCTCGTAGGCGTACGCGGGCGACAGCATCATCTCGTCGACCTGGAGGTCGTCGTTGAGGAAATTCAGGACCTCGATGATGGTCTGCGGGGTGTCGGTGTTGAAGAAGGTGGAATTGGTGGTGACCCGGAAGCCGCGCCGCTTGGCCTCCTTGATGGCCGCCACCGCCTCGTCGAACACACCCTCCTTGGCGACGGATTCATCGTGCCGCTCACGCATGCCGTCGATGTGCACGGCGAACGCGAAATACGGCGAGGGCTTGAACTTTTCGATCTTCTTGCGCAACAGCATCGCGTTGGTGCAGAGGAAGACGTACTTCTTCCGCGCCACCAACTGCCGCACGATCTCGTCGATCTGAGGGTGCATCAGCGGCTCGCCACCGGCGATGGACACCATCGGCGCACCGGATTCGAGCACCGCGCCCACGGCCTGCGCCACCGGCATGCGCTGCTTGAGCACACCGGCCGGGTGCTGGATCTTCCCGCATCCCTCGCACTTCAGATTGCACGCGAAAAGCGGTTCCAACTCGACGATCAGCGGAAACTTGTCCCGCTTGCGCAACTTCTGTTCAAAGAGATACGTAGCGACCTTGATGGACTGACGCAGCGGCATGACCATCTGGCTCACCTCCGGGGGAGCAGCGAAGAACGGTGCCATTCGAAGAAAGCGGGAAGCACGGCACGAAGAACACGGAAAGCTGATATTCCACCGCGCACCGTGCCGATACGGACGAGTTCGTGCTGTGGGGCGTCCACGACCACCCGGACGGCCGCAACGGGCCGCCGTCCGGCGCGTACGGCGCTGTGCAGGGTCGCCGCGGACTCCATGTCCACCGCGATCGCGCCCGTGGCGAGCAGGTCTTCCCGCTCGTGGCCGCGGACGACGTGGTCGGAGCCGGTGAGCGGTCCGGTGTGCACCGTGCGCCCCGGCACGGCCCGCACCAGCTCCGCGACCAGCAGATCCGTGCCCTCACAACGGGTGCTGCCGCGCGCGTCCCTGGTCTCCTCGGCGACGACCAGGTCGCCGGGGTGCATGCCGGGGGCGAGCCCGGCGCAGAAGCCGGTGGCCAGGACCGCCGCGTCGCGCAGGGCCTCCTTGCCCAGCGCCTTCGTGACGGCGCGGTCGGCGTTCTTGGGACCCATGCCGGTACGCAGCACGGTGGTGGCGCCCGGGGCGCCGCCGCGGTCGCCCGTGCGCAGGGCGAGGCGCTCGATGCCGAGCGCACAGGCGATCAGCAGCGGCGCGTGGTCCGGCGGGCGGGCCGTGGCCTTGGCCATCAGCTCCCCTTGCCGGAGCCGCCCGTGAACGGCTCTCCGTTGACGTACCTGCCGAGCGCGGTGAGCGGGAACACCTGCCGGTAGAGGTGGTAGTTGATGGAGAAGTCCCACGGGAAGCCGGTGCCGGTGAAGTACGGCTCGTCCCAGGAGCCGTCCTCGCGCTGCGTCTCGGCGAGCCAGCTCACGGCCCGCTCCACCGACTTGGACTCGCGCTCACCGGCCGAGAGGAGTGCGAGCAGCGCCCAGGCGGTCTGCGAGGCGGTCGACGTGCCGTGCCCGGCCCAGCCCCGCTCGCGGTAGGAGCGCAGGTCCTCGCCCCAGCCGCCGTCGTCGTTCTGCACGGACTCCAGCCAGCTGACGGCGCGGCGGATCGCGCGGTGCGAGGCGGGCAGTCCGGCCGCGACGAGCGCGGGCACCACGGACCCGGTGCCGTAGACGTAGTTGACGCCCCAGCGGCCGAACCAGGCGCCGCTCTCCTCCTGTTCGGCGAGCAGCCACTCGATGCCGCGCCGGGTGCGCGGGTCGTGGGATCTGCCCTCGACGGCGAGCATCTCCACCACGTGCCCGGTGACGTCGGCGGACGGCGGGTCGATGACCTCGCCGAAGTCGCAGAACGGCAGCCGGTTGGGGAAGGCGCTGGTGTTGTCGACGTCGAAGGCGCCCCAGGCGCCGTTCTTCGACTGCATGCCGAGGTTCCAGCGCACCCCGCGGTCGATGGCGTTCTCCAGACGCGCCTTGTCGGGGTGCTTGACCCGGCGCAGCGCGAGGGCGACCTCGGCGGTGTCGTCGATGTCGGGGTAGTTGTCGTTGTGGAACTCGAACGCCCAGCCGCCCGGGGTGAGTCCGGGCCTGCGCACCGACCAGTCCCCCGGCCGGACGATCTGCTCGCCCAGCATCCAGTCGGCGGCCTTGACCAACTGCGGGTGGTCGGCGGGCAGTCCGGCGTCCGCGAGCGCGATGGTGGCCAGGCAGGTGTCCCACACCGGCGACTGACACGCCTCGATCATCCGCGCGCCGTCCTCGCGCCACACGGCGAACCGGTCGAGCGAGTCGAGCCCGGCCTTGAGGACCGGGTGGTCCAGGTCGTAGCCGAGCAGGTGCAGCGCGATGACGGAGTAGACGGCGGGCGGCTGGATCCCGCCCCAGCAGCCGTCGTTCTCCTGCCGCTCGATGATCCAGCGCGCCGCGCTGTTCATCGCCGCCTTGCGCACCCGGCGCGGCGCGACCTTGTGGTAGAGGTGCAGCGCCTTGTCGAGCCGCTGGAAGACGCCGTCCCAACTCGCCACGGGGGCAAGCGGTCTGGCCGGGTTCGGGTGGCGTGCGTCGGCGTGCAGCTCGTCCAGGGCGAACGGCGCGGGCCGCACCGGGCGCTTGGCGGAGACGATCGTGAGCGGCACGATGGTCTGCCGCGCCCAGCAGCCGAAGTCGTAGATGTTGAGCGGGAACCACTTGGGGAAGTAGATGAGCTCCGGCGGGAGTTCGGGCAGGTCGTCCCACTTCCACCAGCCGAACAGGGCCAGCCAGATGCGGGTGAAGACCCGGCTCGCGGCGATGCCGCCCTGGTCGCGGATCCACGCGGAGGCCTTCACCATGTGCGGCGCGTCGGGCGCGTCGCCCGCGAGGCGCAGGGCGACGTACGCCTCGATGGTGGTGGAGAGTTCGCCGGGCCCGCCGAAGAACGTGGCCCAGGTGCCGTCGTCGCGCTGCTCGCCGCGGATGAAGAGCGCGGCGGCGCGCGTGGTCGGCTCGTCCCTGATCCCGAGGAACTGCCGCAGGAGGAGGTCCTCGGCGTCCATCGTCACATTGGTCTCGAGGTCGCCCTTCCACCAGCCCTCGGCGTCCTGTCGGGAGAGCAGGAAATCTGTGGAGCGTTGTATGGCGCGCGCGGCGGCGTCATGGGTGCCTGCCGTCGCGGCGGTGGTGTCGGTGTTGTCGGTGGGATGGCTGGCCGAGGCTGCGCGGGGCGTGGCCGCTCCGGTGCTTCCGTCGGTCGTCGCTGTCATGGCTTCCCCTTCGTGCAGTGCGGTGGCTACGTCTGCTGTGGGTCCGCCGTCGGCCGACGCGAAGCGCCGGCCGGCGACTGCCTGGGGTTCTGGGGGTCACCCCCCAGAAAACCCGGATATCCGCGCGATAGTGATCATCTCTTTCGTACGACGACGAAGTCCGCGAGCGCGACGAGCTGCGCCCGTACCCGGTCCGGCATCTGGACGGTGTCCAGCGCCTCGATGGCGATGGTGTGCTGGCGCCGGGCCTCCTCGGCGGTCCACTCGCGCCCGCCGGCCTCTTCGATCAGGGCGGCGCGCGCGGCGAACTCCTCCTCGGAGAAGTTCTCGAAGTCACTGCTCTTGGCGTCGGCGGCGAGCAGCTCGCCGAGCCGCTCGGAGGCGGGTCCGCCCGCGGCGAGCGCGGCGACGACCGGCAGGGACTTCTTGCGCTGGCGCAGATCGCTCCACGTCTGCTTGCCGGTGGCCTCCGGGTCGCCCCAGATGCCGAGCAGGTCGTCCACGGCCTGGAAGGCGAGGCCGAGGTGGTAGCCGTACTTCTCCAGGGTGTCGGCGGTGCGGTCGTCCGCGCCGCCGAGCACGGCGCCGATGGAGACCGCGCAGGCGAGCAGGGCGCCGGTCTTGTTGCCCTCCATCTCCAGGCACTCCTCGACGGTGACCCGCTCGCGGTGCTCGTAGGAGATGTCCTGCGCCTGGCCGTCGATCAGTGCGCGCGTGGCGGTGGTGAGGCGGCGCGTGGCGCGGCCCGCCTCGACGGTGCCGAGCTCCAGGAGGATCTCGTTGGCGAGCGCGAAGAGCGCGTCGCCGACGAGGATGGCCTGCGCGGGGCCGTGCACCTTCCACACGGTGTCGCGGTGGCGGCGCTGCTCGTCGCCGTCCATCAGATCGTCGTGCAGCAGCGAGAAGTTGTGCACGAGCTCGACGGCTACCGCGCCGGGGATGCCGACCTCGGGGGCGGCACCCGCGGCCTCGGCGGAGAGCAGGGCGAGCGCGGGGCGCACCGCCTTGCCGCCGTCGCCGTCGGACGGGTTGCCCGCGGCGTCGATCCACCCGAAGTGGTAGGCGGCGACGGTGTCCATGGGCGGCGCGAGGCGGTCCACCGCGGCCCGCAGCACCGGGGTGGCCAGCGTCCTTCCGCGCTCGAGCAGTGAGGTCACGTCCACCGTGTCGGCAGCCGTTTCGGCCGAGGGCACAGTCGGCACAGTTTCTCCTCTTGTTCCGGTGCTGGTGTTCTGGGGACCTGACCCCAGAAGGTCGAGCTTCACGCCGCCGCCTCCTCGAATGCGAAGAGGTGATCACGGGGGCGGTCGAGAGTGGAGAGGGCGGCCTCGGCCGCGCTGATGCCGCTGCGTACGGCGCTCTCCATGGTCGCGGGCCAGCCGGTGGCGGTCCACGCGCCCGCGAGGTACAGGCCCGGCGCCTTGGTGCGGGTCCCGGGCCTGAGCTTGCCGACGCCGGGCGTCGGCGCGAAGGTGGCGGTGCGCTCGCGGGTCACGAAGAAGTCCCGCACCTCGGCGCCGTGCGCGGCGGGCAACAGCCGCTCCAGCTCCGGCAGATAGCGTTCGCGCAGCGCGGCGACGGGCGCGTCGATCTCGTCCTGGGCGGCCGACTGGGAGAGCGCCAGGTACTGCCCCGAGGCGAGGCCGGACGCTTCGGTGCGGTCGAAGACCCACTGGATGGGCGTGCCGAGCGCGGCGAAGAAGGGCCGCTTGAGGACCTTGCGGTCGTACACGACGTGGATGTTGAGGATCGGCGCGGTGTCGATGTCGAGCAGCCGGTCGGGCTCGTCGAGGGCGCCGTCCGGCAGGAGGTCGTGGGTCTCGTGCTGCGGCACGGCGAGCACCACGGTGTCGGCCTCGATCCGCTCGCCGGGAACCTCCACGCTCCAACCGCCGTTCTCCGTACGGGAGATGGAGGTGACTCGTGTCCTCAGTTCGGTACGGACTCCCGCGGCGTCGAGCGCCTTGCGGGCGAGTCCGTCGTGCAGATCACCGAGGGGCACCCTGGCCCAGCCGATGTCGGCGGCGCCGGGGTCCGAGAGCAGCCCGGTCTTGAACACCATCGCGGCGAGTCCCAGCGAGGAGTCGCCCGCGACGGCGTTGAGCGTGGCGACGCCCACCAGGTCCCAGAGGGCCTCGATGGCGCGCGCCGACTGGCCGTGCCTGGCCAGCCAGCTGCCGAAGTCCTGGCCGTCGAGCACGGGATCGGCCGGATCCAGTCCCTTGAGGGCGAGCGCCGCGCGCCCCACCTTGGCGCGTTCGGCGACCGACAGATGCGGATAGGTGGCGAGGCTCGCCGCCAGGTGCAGCGGCACGGGCAGCGCGGTGCGCCGCAGCCGTCCGAGGCGATGGCGGTCGGCGTCGAGCACGGGCACGTCGAGACGTTCCTGCACGGGTGCCAGGTGCGCCCCCTCGACCCGGTCGAGGAACCACCGGTAGGCGGTGCAGCAGCGCAGATAGACGTGCTGGCCGTTGTCGACGGTGAGGTCGCCGCGCTGGAAGGAGAACGCGAGGCCGCCGAGCCGCGGCCGGCCTTCGAGCAGGGTGACGCGCAGTCCCGCGTCGGCGAGCGAGAGGGCGGCGGTGATGCCGGCGAGCCCGCCGCCGACCACTACGGCGGCCGCCCCACCAGGGCGGCCCTCGGCATCCGTGATCAGCCCCGCGGGCTGCATGTTCTCGCTGTTCACGCACCCTCCTTTTCGGCCGTTGCAGTCTGTGACGCGACCATAGAGCGGAGGGTTGCCCGCCGCTTGGTCGTGGTCGTCCCAGCCGCCCCACGATCCTTCAGGGCGCGCATCACGCACGCCTCCTGACGGTCCCTCGTGAGACGTTCCGCGCGTCGAGTCCGGACAGACCGCGCACGGCGACGTACGCCTTCTCGCGGCCGGGCAGGGAGACACGGCCGCGCAGCACCGCCTCCGGTTCGCGCTCGATGCGGTCGAGCAGACGCCGGTAGATCCCGGCCATGGCCGCCACGCAGGCACCACTGCGCCGGTCCAGCATCGGGAGCAGCCGATAGCCCTCGGCGAAGAGGGCCCTGGCGCGCCGGACCTCGAAGTGGACGAGGCCCGCGAAGTCGGATCCGGCGGGCGGCTCGGAGCCGGAAAACCCGGCGGAGCAGCCGAACTTGGCGAGGTCCTCGGCGGGCAGATAGGTCCGTCCGCCCTCCGCGTCCTCGCGAACGTCCCGGAGAATGTTGGTCAGTTGGAGCGCCAGGCCGAGCGTGTCGGCATACTCGGGCGCACGCTCGGCGTGAAGCGCCCCCCGCTCCGTGCCGAACACGCCGAGCGAGAGCCGCCCGATGGCGCCGGCCACGCAGCGGCAGTAGACCTTCAGGTCCTCCCACGTCTCGTACGTCTCGCCGCGCACATCCATCAGGACGCCGTCGATGAGTTCGTCGAGCCCGCCCATCGGGATGGGGAAGTGGGCGGCGGCGTGCGCGAGGGCGACCGCGACCGGGTCGGTGTCGTCCTCCTCCACGGCGCCCTCGCGGATCCGGGCGAGCAGCGCCCGGGTGTCCTCGAGCCGGTCCGCCTTGACGTCCGGCGCGAGCGCGCCGTCGCCGATGTCGTCCACGCGCCGCGAGAGCGCGTAGAGCGCGGACATGGCGCGCCGCTTGGGCGTCGGCAGCAGCCTGATGCCGTACGCGAAATTTCGCGCCTGCTGTCCGGTCACGGCCTCGCAGTAGCTGTACGCGGCGAGTACCGGCGCGGACACCTGCGGAACTGACTCCACGGTGCGGCTCACCCCTCTCCTCGCAGAACCGCCCCGGCCGCACGCAGCATTCGGGGCTTGGTGGGCTTGGGTGGTCCTGGCAGTACGTCGTATCCGGCTGCGGCGATCGACTGGACCGCCGCCCTCCCCCCTGCCACGAACCCGGCCAGCAACAGCTTGAGCCTGCCGTGGACGCTACCCACCAGGGGGGTCCCTTCATTCAAGAGGCAGCGGGCGCGTTCCGCTTCGTACGCGACCAGTGCGCGCACCGACGCGCCTGTGGTCGGTGCGGCCAGATCCCGCTCCTGGACATGGAATCGCTTCATGTCCTCGGCGGGCAGATAGATGCGGTCACGGCCGAGGTCCTCACTGACGTCCTGGAGGTGCTCGACGATCTGCAGCCCGGTGCAGACGGCGTCGGAGCGGCGGATGCGTTCGGGGGTGGCCGTCCCGGTGATGGCGAGGACAAGACGGCCGACGGGGTTCGCGGAGAGCTCGCAGTACGCCAGGAGGTCGTCGTACGTCTCGTAGCGCGTGACGAGCTGGTCCTGGCGGTTGGCCTCGACCAGGCCGAGGAACGGCTCGGGGGTGAGGCCGCGGCGGCGCACCGTGGGCTGCAGCGCGCGCAGCAGCGGGTGGTGCGGGGTGCCGTCGAAGACGCGGTGCAGATCGGCCTCGAAGGCGTCGAGGAAGGCGAGCCGGTCGTCGGCGGCCGCCGGGTCGAGGCCGAGGTAGCGGGCGTCGGCGCCGCCGGGGGCCAGGTCGCCGTCGCCGATGTCGTCGACGAGGCGGGCGAAGCCGTACACGGCCATGAGGTCGTCGCGCCAGGCCCGGGGCAGGAAGAAGGGCGCCACGGGGAAGTTCTCGTCCGCAGCCTTGTCGAGGACGGCGGATGCATCGCGGAGCTGGAGATCATCCGTAGCCATTGCCGTCACATCTCCCGTTCTACACTGCCGACCCAATACATCCTATTTCGGACACGCCGCCCAGCCCTCCCCCAGGGGGACCGTGCCCGGCACCGGGGCGCCGCGCGATATCGCCCCACTTGCCGCGAATCAGCACCGGTACAGCTTACGTTGTACAACCCAGCGCGCATCGTCGGGGTGTTCCGCACGTCACAACAACACACCGATTGGCGTCAAGCTTCCCTGAACTCAGGTGAGTTGAGTGGTTCCTGGGGCGTCGTTCGGCCAGTACGCGACAGGGCCCCACCGGGATCATCCCGGTGGGGCCCTGCTGCCGAACGGGTGTCGCCCGGTGGTGCGATCGGGCTACTTGCCCGTGAACTTCTCGTACTCCTTGATGACCTCGTCGGTCGGCCCGTCCATGCGCAGCTCGCCGCGCTCCAGCCAGAGGACCCGGTCGCAGGTGTCGCGGATCGACTTGTTGTTGTGGCTGACCAGGAAGACCGTGCCGGCCTCCTTGCGGAGCTCGCGGATACGTGCCTCGGAGCGCTTCTGGAACTTGCGGTCGCCGGTCGCCAGGGCCTCGTCGATCATCAGGACGTCGTGGTCCTTGGCGGCCGCGATGGAGAAGCGCAGGCGGGCCGCCATGCCGGAGGAGTAGGTGCGCATCGGCAGGGTGATGAAGTCGCCCTTCTCGTTGATGCCGGAGAAGTCGACGATCTCCTGGTAGCGCGCCTTGATCTGCTCGCGGGACATGCCCATCGCGAGACCGCCGAGGATGACGTTGCGCTCGCCGGTGAGGTCGTTCATCAGGGCCGCGTTCACACCGAGGAGCGAGGGCTGGCCGTCGGTGTAGACCTTGCCCTGCTCGGCCGGGAGCAGGCCCGCGATGGCGCGCAGGAGCGTGGACTTGCCGGAGCCGTTGGAGCCGATCAGGCCGATGGCCTCGCCGCGGTAGGCGGTGAAGCTGACGCCGCGCACGGCGTGCACCTTGCGGACGCCGCGCTCCTCGCCGCGCTTGAGGATGCGGCTCAGGGCGGAGGTGGCGCTGCCCTTGCCGGTCTTCGCGCCGTTGACGCGGTAGACGATGTGCAGCTCGTCGGCGATGACGGTGGGGATGTGCCCCTTGCCGGCATTCTGGTCGATCTTTTCGTCAGCCACGGCCGTACCGCTCCTCAGCCTTCCAGAAGTACACGAACCCGACCGCGCCGATCACGACCGCCCAGCCCACGGCGAAGGCCCAGACGTGCGGCGGCAGATACGAGGACCCGTAGTCGTCGATCATGGCGAAGCGGATCAGGTCCATGTAGATGGAGGCCGGGTTCCACTGGAGCACGTCCCCGACCCAGCCCGGCACGCCCTCCTTGTCGGCGAGCATCGCGGGGATGCTGAACATGACGCCCGACGCGTACATCCAGGTGCGCATCACGAACGGCATCAGCTGCGCCAGGTCGGGCGTCTTGCTGCCCATCCTGGCGAAGATCAGCGCGAGGCCGGTGTTGAAGACGAACTGGAGGGCGAGCGCGGGCACCACGAGGAGCCAGGACCAGGTCGGGAAGATCCCGAACCCGACCATGATCAGGACCAGCACGATCATCGAGAAGAGCAGCTGCTGGAGCTGCTGGAGCGCGAAGGAGATCGGCAGCGAGGCCCGCGGGAAGTGCAGCGCACGCACCAGGCCGAGGTTGCCCGAGATGGCCCGTACGCCCGCCATCACCGAGCTCTGCGTGAACGTGAAGACGAACACGCCCGTCACCAGGAACGGCACATAGATCTCGTGCGGGATGCCCTTCCTCGCACCGAGGAGCAGTCCGAAGATGAAGAAGTAGACCGCCGCGTTCAGCAGGGGCGTCGCCACCTGCCACAGCTGGCCGAGCTTGGCCTGGCTGTACTGGGCGGTCAGCTTCGCCTGGGAGAAGGCGAGGATGAAGTGGCGCCGTCCCCAGAGCTGGCGGACGTACTCGAAAAGTCCGGGCCGGGCGCCGCTGACGGTCAGACCGTACTTGGCGGCGAGGTCGGCCCGGGAGAGCCCGTCATCGGGCGACGGGGTCGACGGCGAGGCTGTCACCGCGACTCCGCCGTCATGCGTTGTCTCACTCACGAGTGGAAACTTTCGTCTTCAGAAGCGCAGCCGGTCGGGCGTAGGCGTGGGCCAGGGACCGGGGTATGGCCCAGATGCTCTCAGACCCGAGCTTGTCAGATGACGGGAGGTCGGCCCAGTCGGGTCAGCCGCCACACCGTACGCCACTTCATGGGACGCCTGGGCCCGCAGGGCGTGCTCCAGCCCTCCTTGAAGCCGCCGAACCACGCCTTGAGCGCGGGCCGCGAGGGGCGCCGGGCCAGCGTCAGGAGCAGCCAGACCCCGAGGTAGACGGGGACCAGCAGGGCGGGCAGGTTGCGGCGGGCCAGCCAGACACGGTTGCGGGCGACCATCCGGTGGTAGACCGCGTGCCGGGACGGGGCGGTCGTCGGGTGGAGGAGCACCATGTCGGCGCGGTAGTCGATCATCCAGCCCGCGTTCAGCGCACGCCAGGCGAGGTCGGTCTCCTCGTGGGCGTAGAAGAACTCGTCGGGCAGGCCGCCCACCTCGGCGATGACCTTCGTACGGACGGCGTTGGCGCCGCCCAGGAAGGTCGTCACGCGCGAGGAGCGCATCGGGTCGGAGGCGCGCAGACGCGGCACGTGGCGGCGCTGGGTCTCCCCCGTGTCCGGGTCCGCGATGCGGAAGCTGATGATGCCGAGCGCCGGGTCGGCGGTGAACGCCTCACGGCACAGCTCGGCCGTGTCCGTGTTGGCGAGCAGGCCGTCGTCGTCCAGGAAGAGCAGGATGTCGACGTCGGTGCCGCCGGGGCCGAAGGCCTCGATGCCGACGTTGCGGCCGCCGGGGATGCCGAGGTTCTCGGGCAGTTCGACGGTGCGTACGACCGACGAGAACTCCGTGACGTCCGGTACCGGGGCGCCGTTGCCGACGACGACCACCTCGACGCGGTCGCCGTCCTGCTTGGCGACCGAGTCGAGGAGGGCGCGCAGCTCCTGGGGACGGTTGCCCATCGTGATGATGACGGCGCCGACCTTGAGCTTCTGTGCCGGGGTGTTCACTTCAACCTGCTCGAGACGAGGATGGACACGAGGTGGAGCAGGGTCTGCAGGAGCGCGATGCCCGCCATGACGGCGACACCGACGCGCGAGAAGAACAGGTCGCCCCGGGCCGAGTCCACGATCGCGAGGACCAGGATCACCAGGGACGCCTCGACCCCGAGGATCAGCCGGTGGAACTTCAGCGCGGCGGCGGCCCTGCGGGCGAGCGCCATGCCGGAGGAGCGCGGCTCGGACGCCGACTCCTTGACCGGCGCCATCCCCTGCTGGTGGCGGGCGACGCCGACGAGGTCCGTCTCGGCCTTGATCAGGATGGCGCCGAGCGCGGCCAGGGTGCCGAGGAAGGCCCACAGCCAGTCGATGCGTCCGCTGCCCCACAGGTCGGCGGCGCGCAGGCCGAAGCCGACCAGGACCGCGGCGTCGCACAGATAGGCGGCGACCCGGTCCAGGTAGACACCGGCCATCGAGTACTGCTTCTTCCAGCGGGCGATCTCGCCGTCGACGCAGTCGAGCAGCAGATAGAGCTGGACCGCGAGCACGCCGAGCACGGCACCCGTGATGCCCGGCACCAGCAGGGCCGGGGCGGCGAGGGCGCCGGCGACGGTCATCACGTAGGTCAGCTGGTTGGGCGTGACCCGCGTGTTCACCAGGTGCCGGTCGATGCGCAGGGAGACCTCGCGCATGTAGAGCCGGCCGGCCCAGTGTTCGCCGCTTCGCCGGTCCTTCACCCCCGGGGGGTGAACAACCGGGCGGAGCTCAGCTACCGATGGTTTTGGCATAGTCGGCGTATGCGTCCCTGATCTGGTCGGTGGAGAGGTCGAGGTGTTCGAGGATCGTGTAGCGGCCCGGACGGGTCTGCGGAGCGAACTCCACGACCTGGACGAACTCGTCCACGGTGAAGCCGATCTCCTCCGGCAGCACGGGCAGTCCGTGGCGGCGCAGCACCGAGGCCATGAACGCCGACTCCTCGTGCGCACCGCGCAGGTGCATCGCGAAGGCCGCGCCAAGACCGCACTGCTCGCCGTGGCTCGCGGCGCGCTTGGGGAAGAGGAGGTCGAAGGCGTGGTTGATCTCGTGGCAGGCGCCGGAGGCCGGACGGGAGTCGCCCGAGACCGACATCGCGATGCCCGTGAGGACCAGACCCTCGGCGAGGACCTGCAGGAAGCCGTCGTCGCCGACGCCACCGGGGTGGCGGAGCACGGCCTCGCCGGCCTGGCGGGCCATGGCGGCCGCGAGGCCGTCGATGTCCTCGCCGCGCTCGCGGGCGGCGAGCTCCCAGTCCCGGATCGCGGAGATGTTGGACAGGGCGTCACCGATGCCGGAGCGGACGAAGCGGACCGGCGCTTCACGGATGACGTCGAGGTCGATGACGACCGCTATCGGGTTCGGCACACCGTACGAGCCGCGGCCCGCGTCGTTGTCGAGGGTCGCGACGGGCGAGCAGAGGCCGTCGTGCGACAGGTTCGTCGCGACGGCGACCAGCGGCAGGCCGACGCGCGCCGCGGCGAACTTGGCGCAGTCGATGATCTTGCCGCCGCCGAGGCCGACGACAGCGTCGTAACGGCCCTTCTTCATGGCGTCGGCGAGCTTGATGGCGTCGTCGAGGGTGCCGCCGCCCACCTCGAACCACTCGGCGCCGGGCAGCGACGGCATCAGGCGGTCGCGCAGGACCGCTCCGGAGCCGCCGCTGATGGCGATGGCGAGCTTGCCGGTCGACGAGCAGATCCGCTGGTCGGCGAGGACACCGGCCAGGTCGTTCAGCGCCCCCGGCCGGATGTCGACGACGACCGGCGAGGGGATGAGCCTCGTCAGTACTGGCACGCGATCTCCCGGCCCTTGGCGAGGTCGTCGTGGTTGTCGATCTCGACCCACTTGACGTCGCCGATCGGCGCCACGTCGATCTTGAAGCCGCGGTTGACGAGCTCCTGGTAGCCGTCCTCGTAGTAGAGGTCGGGGTCGCGCTCGAAGGTCGTCTTCAGCGCGTCGGCGAGCTCGTCGGCCGCCTCGCCCTCGATGAGGGTGACACCGATGTACTCACCGGTGGCCGTGGCCGGGTCCATCAGCTTGGTGATCTTCTGGACGCCCTTCTCGGGGTCCACGATGACCTTCATCTCCTCGTCGGCGAGGTTCTTCACCGTGTCGAGGGCGAGGATGATCTTCTTGCCGTCGCCGCGGGCGGCGAGCAGCGTCTTCTCGACGGAGACCGGGTGCACGGTGTCGCCGTTGGCGAGGATCACGGTGTGCTTGATCGCGTCACGGCCGCACCACAGGGAGTAGGCGTTGTTCCACTCCTCGGCCTTGTCGTTGTCGATCAGGGTCAGCTTGAGGTTGTACTTCGCCTCAAGCGCCTCCTTGCGGTCGTACACGGCTTCCTTGCGGTAGCCGACGATGATCGCGACCTCGGTCAGGCCGATCTCGGCGAAGTTCTTCAGGGTGAGGTCGAGGACAGCAAGCTCGTTCTCGGTTCCCTCGCCCACGACGGGCACCAGCGCCTTCGGCAGCGTTTCGGTGTAGGGGCGCAGACGCCGGCCGGCGCCGGCGGCCAGGACGAGGCCGATCATGCGGGTTCTCCTTCATCGTGTACGGCGGGTGCTCCAGAGGAGACCCAGAAGCGGATGCTCTCGACGAGCACCACGAGTGCCACGGCCACGGCGAGTGCCGTGAGCGCGACGGTGAAATCTGTGGCGGACAGCAGGGCCGCGGCCAGCGCGACCACGAGGGTCCTGCCGTCCTGGCCGCCGATCGTCCGCACCAGCCAGCGCGGGGGCGCGCCGGTGCCGCCCTTGATGCGGTACACCGTGTCGTAGTGATGGTAGGCGACCGCGGCCACGAGCCCGAAAGCCGCTGGCAGCGCTCCGTTCACATCGGCTTTGGCCGCGATGACCAGGACCGTGCCGTACTCGGCGGCGCGGAAGAACGGCGGAACCAGCCAGTCCAGGGGGGCCTTGAGGGGGCGCGAGAGCGCGAGGCCGGACGCGATCACGTAGATCACCGCGCCGACGACCACCCACGAGCTGCCGTAGGACGTGAAGGCGGCCGCACCGACGACCGCGGCGCCGCCGACGAAGGCGACGACCGGCGCGGGCAGCGGCCATCCGCCGCGCTTGAGCGCGGCGAACGCCGAGGCCAGCGGGCCGTTGTCGGCGAGGTCGCTGAGCGCCCCGGCGGCGCGGTCGGTGCGGGTCGCCTTGCGGGTCAGCGAGCGCAGGACGCGGCCCGCCGTGGTGTAGCAGGCGGCGAGGGCGCAGCCGATGATCAGGACGACGAGGGTGATGCGCGGGGTGGTGAGCGCAGTGAGCACAGCGATCATCGCCCAGCGCTCGCCGATCGGCAGCACTATCATCCGGCGCACCCAGACCGTCCACCCGACGCTGTCGAGCTTGTCCGAAAGGGCCGCGGTGGGGCTGGTGTTGGCGGTCGCGTCGTGATTCGCCTCGTTGAAGGAGAAGTCCACGACGTGCCGGCAGGTCTGCAGGACCATCGCGCCGAGGGCCAGGGCCCACACGTCGTCGCCGCCGCGCGCGGCACCGAGCGCGAGGCCCGCGTAGTACGCGTACTCCTTGGCGCGGTCGAACGTCGCGTCCAGCCAGGCGCCGAGCGTCGAGTACTGCAGGGAGTAGCGGGCGAGCTGCCCGTCCGTGCAGTCCAGGACGAAGGAGAAGAGCAGCAGTAGGCCCGCCGCGACGAAGCCGCCGCGGGTGCCGGTCGCCGCGCAGCCCGCCGCGATCAGGGCGGTGAGCAGCGAGGCGGTGGTGACCTGGTTCGGGGTCAGGCCCCGGCGGGCGCACCAGCGGGCGATGTAGCGCGAGTAGGGGCTGATGCAGTACGTCGTGAAGAAGCCGTCCCGCGACTTGACCGCGGTGCGCAGGCGGACTGCTTCGTCGTCGACGGCGGCGACGGCCTGGCGTGCTTCGTTCCGCGCCTGCGGATCGGTGGGCACGGTGGCGACGAGGCTGCCGAGGTCGGGGCGGTGCACGTCCGTAGCGGCGGACTCCATGGCCGAGGCGATGTCGTCCGGCAGCGCGTCGAGCGTCACGACGCCGCCCGCGGTGCCTGCCGTCGCGCGCAGGGCGCTGGTCAGGTCCTTGCGGGCCTGGGGCTGCGCGGTGACGGCGCCGGGCACGGCGGACGCGGCGAAGCGGGGGTCGGTGAGACCGAGGCGCAGGGCGTGGACGTGACCGACGAAGCGCGCGTCGACGACCGCGACCCGCTGGTCGGCCGGCACGGCGGCGAGCAGCGTCTGCGCGTCCGCCGCGTCCGAGGCGACCCGCACGTCGAAGCCGAGGGACCGCAGATCACCTTCGAGCGGCGACCCGGGGACCGGCTGTCCGGTGAGGATGGCGGTCGACAGACGAACTCACTCCTTGAGTCCCGGCGCGGCTGGCGCGCCGGGCGCATGCGTGAAGGGGGGCGCCCCAGGCCATGGGCGGCCGGGCGGCACGTCGGCAGAGGCTATCGGATGCTGGGAAGCGGGAATTCACCACCCGTTCACGGCCCGATCAACGCGACCTGCGAGGGCCTCGGCGTTCGCGATCATCATGGTCGATGGGGGGCCGCCCCCACAAACCGCGCCCGTCTTGCCCGCATAGCGTTCGCTTAGGGTGGGCGCCCATGACATGGCTGATCACAGGCGGAGCGGGATATATCGGGGCACATGTGGCGCGGGTCATGAGTGCCGCCGGGGAGGACGTCGTCGTTCTTGACGACATTTCTTCGGGGGTGCCGCAGCGGCTGCCGCGGGAGATCCCCCTCATCGAGGGCTCCTCGCTCGACGGGGACCTGCTGCGCCGGGTCTTCGCCGGGCACGGTGTGACGGGTGTGGTGCACCTCGCGGCCCGCAAGCAGGTCGGGGAGTCCGTGGAGCAGCCGCTGCGTTACTACCGGGAGAACATCGGCGGCCTCACGACGCTGCTCGAAGCGGCGGCCGAGGCCGGCGTCGGACGGTTCGTGTTCTCCTCGTCGGCGGCGGTGTACGGCAATCCGCCGGACGTGGACCTGGTCACGGAGGACGCCCCCTGCGTACCGGTCAGCCCGTACGGCGAGACGAAGCTCGCCGGTGAGTGGCTGGTGCGGGCGGCCGGGCGGGCGCACGGCATGTCGACCGTGTGCCTGCGCTACTTCAACGTGGCGGGCGCGGCGAGCCCCGAGCTCGCGGACACCGGGGTCTTCAACGTGATCCCGATGGTCTTCGACCGGCTGACCCGCGGCGAGTCGCCGCGGATCTTCGGCGACAGCTACCCGACGCCGGACGGCACCTGCGTGCGGGACTACATCCATGTGTCCGACCTCGCCGACGCGCACCTCGCGGCGGCCCGCAGGCTCGACCGCGGCGACGGGGGCGATCTGACGGTGAACATCGGCAGGGGTGAAGGCGTTTCCGTACGCGAACTGGTCACCCTCATCGGTGAGGTGAGCGGCGACCGCCGTCCCGCCGTGGTCGAGGCGCCGCGCGCCGGGGACGCGCCGCGGGCCGTCGCCGATGCCTCGCTGGCCGCCAAGGAGCTGGGCTGGACCGCCCGGCGCGGGGTGCGGGAGATGGTCGATTCGGCGTGGGCCGGATGGTGTCTGCACCACCCGGGAGCGGCTCGCCACTGATCGTCGCGAGGCCCTGACCTGCACCCCTTCCACTACCGGCAATCGTTGCCATTTTCGCAGGTCAGGGCACATGACAACGGTGTTCAGTGCCGCGTTGCAAGATACCCCCCACCCGTAGTTCACTGTCGTCGCGCGACCAGCGAACAGCAGACCGATGACCGACGCGGGAGGGCGGCTCCATGGGGGCTGGGCACGATCACGGACACACGCACGGGGCACCGACCACGGGCACGGCGGCCAACGCCTACAAGGGGCGGCTGCGCATAGCGCTCACCATCACGATCACCGTGATGTTCGCCCAGATCATCGGCGGCATCATGGCGGACTCGCTCGCGCTCATCGCGGACGCGACGCATATGGCGACGGACGCGCTGGGGCTCGGCATGGCCCTGCTCGCGATCCACTTCGCGAACAGACCGCCCACCGCGAACCGCACCTTCGGCTACGCGCGCGCCGAGATCCTCGCCGCGCTCGCCAACTGCCTCCTGCTGCTCGGCGTCGGCGGCTATGTGCTCTACGAGGCGGTCGAGCGGTTCATCACTCCCGCGGAGACCCAGGGCACGGTGGCCGTCTTCTTCGGTGCCTTCGGCCTCGTGGCGAATCTGATCTCGCTGTCGCTGCTGATGCGCGGCCAGAAGGACAGCCTCAATGTGCGCGGCGCCTTCCTCGAGGTCCTCGCGGACACCCTGGGTTCCGTCACGGTCATCGTCTCGGCGACCGTGATCATGCTGACCGGCTGGCAGGCCGCCGACCCGATCGCCTCGCTCGTCATCGGCTTCATGATCGTCCCGCGGACGGTGAAGCTGCTCAAGGAGACGCTGAACGTACTGCTCGAATCGGCGCCCAAGGGCGTCGACATGAGCGAGGTGCGGGCCCACATACTCGACCTGCCGGGCGTCGAGGACGTCCACGACCTGCACGCATGGACCATCACCTCGGGCATGCCGGTGCTCTCCGCGCATGTGGTCGTGAGCTCGGGGACGCTCGACGCGATCGGCCACGAGAAGATGCTGCACGAGCTCCAGGGCTGCCTCGGCGACCACTTCGACGTGGAGCACTGCACCTTCCAGCTGGAGCCGAGCGGGCACGCCGAGCACGAGGCGAAGCTGTGCCACTGACGGGCCCCGCCGAGGGAGCGCGCACCCCTCCGGTGTGACCGGATTCCTCTTCACCCATATGCGACCTTGTGGGACAGTCGACGGGAGAGTTCACAAACGCACTTGCTCCGGGGGAAAGCAGTGTCACATCCACAGCCTCCTGTACCGCCGGGCCCACCGCGGCCCGGCCACGATCCTGATTCCGTGGTGCGACAGCGGCCGATCTGGCAGATCACCACCGCCGTCATCGGAGCCCTCGGAGCGGTCGCAGCGGCCGTCATCGGGGTCAAGCTCTCCGCGGAGGACGACGAGAAGACGACCGCCTCGTCACAGAGCACTCCGCCCGTGTCGAGGCCGAAGCCGGCCCAGCCGTGGAAGTCCGGCAACGAGTTCTTCCTCAACGTGCCCGCACAGCCCTACGACCTGGACAGCCCGTGGGCGCACGCCGACCCGCGGGCCTCCGGCTCGGACGTGCAGGTCGTCGGCAGCGACCGGAACACGCTCGCGGTGCTGAACGGCGCGACGATGGCGGTCATCACCGAGCGCGGGAAACCGACGGTCGAGGAGTGCCGCAAGCGCGTCTCCAGCAACGAGATGACGTCGGCGATCATCGAGATCGGGCAGTCCTACTGCTTCAGGACGACCGAGGACAACACGGTCCTGATGCAGGTCAAGCGCCTGCAGAACGATGAGAACGGGGTGCAGCAGGTCGTGGTAGAGAACAGCTTCGCCGACGGCTAGCCGGGCATCGCCGTAACAGACGGTGTTATGGTGGGCAGAGTTTTTGCGTTCTTGAGTTCCTGAGGAGGTGGGTTGATGACTGTCGTGACGAGCGCTGCTCTGCGCGGCGACACGTGCATCCCCACCTTCCGGGCGCGCGTCTGACCTCCGTACGCCACTCGTACGTCAGGTCCGCGGGTCCTTCACTCAAGGATTTCCACGTTGACCGACAACGCTTCCATCACTGACGCCTTCTTCGCCCTGCACCACGGTCTGCCGCGGCAGGGCCCCGGCTCCGACGCCACCACCCGGCGGCTGCTCTCCCTCGCGGGGACCCTGCCGGAGCGTCCGCGCGTCCTCGACCTGGGCTGCGGCCCCGGCAGGGCCGCGCTCCTCCTCGCCGCCGAGGCCGGCGCCGAGGTGACCGCCGTCGATCTGCACCAGCCGTTCCTCGACGAGCTCCGGGCGTCCGCGCACGACCGCGGGCTCGCCGGATCGATCACCACCGTCAACGCCGACATGGCCGAACTCCCCTTTTCGGATGGTTCGTTCGACCTGATCTGGGCCGAGTCCTCGGCCTACAGCATCGGCTTCGACACCGCCCTGCGCACCTGGCGCCGACTGCTCGCTCCCGGTGGGGCGCTCGTGCTCACCGAGTGCGAGTGGACGACTGCCGAGCCGTCCGCGGCGGTACGCGCGTTCTGGGACCGGCACTACGCGCTGCGCACGGGCGAGGAGAACCTCCGGGCCGCCACCGGCGCCGGATACTCCGTGCTCGGCGTGCATGCGCAGCCCGAGTCCGACTGGGACGAGTACTACGGGCCGCTGGGGGCCCGCGCGGATGCGGCGGAGCCGGACGCACCCGGCACGCCCGAGGCGCTCGCCGCCACGCGCGAGGAGATCGCCGTGCGCCGCGAGCACGGCACCGAATACGGCTACACCGGCTACGTCCTGCGTCCGGTGGCCTCCTGGCCGTGCCGGCCCGAGACCGTGTCGGACGTCGCCGCCGTGCACGCCGTGCACACCGCGGCCTTCGAGACCGCGGGCGAGGCCGACCTGGTCGACGCGCTGCGCACCGACGCCGACGCCTGGCTGCCGGGTCTTTCGTACGTCGCGCAGGCGCCGGACGGCGAGGTCGCGGCACACGCCCTGATCACCCGCTGCCGGGTGGACGGGGCGCCCGCGCTGGCCCTCGCCCCGGTCGCCGTGCTGCCGAAGTACCAGCGGACCGGGGCCGGTTCGGCCGTCGTCCGCGCGGTCATCGAAGCGGCACGCGCGCGTGGGGAGCGTCTCGTCCTCGTGCTCGGGCATCCCGCGTACTACCCGAGGTTCGGTTTCAAGCCCGCTTCCCGGTATGGAATCCGGCCAGGGTTCGAGGTGCCCGACGAGGCCATGATGGTGCTCGTCCTGAACGGTTCGGACGATTCTTCGTGCGTACCGCAGGGCACGATCAAGTATCCGGCCGCTTTCGGCGTCTGACACACCCCGGGCGTTCGCGTCCAGGACGCCCTCCGCATGTCCGCCGTGCCCCTCGCACGGCGGACATGCGGGCCCCGGGGGTGCCGGGAGTGTCCGAAACGTACGGCAGACTTGAGGTTCGAAGACCGAAGCGAAGGATGGGTATGCCGATCACACCTGCCACCGCGGCGAACAGCTCGTCGAACGGCACCGGAGAAGCGATCTTGCTCGAACTCGTCGACGAGGACGGCAGGACGATCGGCACAGCGGAGAAACTCTCCGCGCATCAGGCGCCCGGGCAGCTGCACCGGGCGTTCTCCGTTTTCCTCTTCGACGAGCAGGGGCGGCTGCTCCTGCAGCAGCGCGCCCTGGGCAAGTACCACTCCCCCGGCGTCTGGTCGAACACCTGCTGCGGGCACCCCTACCCCGGCGAGGCACCGTTCGCGGCGGCCGCCCGGCGTACGTACGAGGAGCTGGGTGTCTCGCCGTCGCTGCTCGCCGAGGCGGGCACGGTGCGCTACAACCACCCGGACCCTGACTCGGGCCTGGTGGAGCAGGAGTTCAACCACCTCTTCGTCGGCATGGTCCAGTCGCCGCTGCGCCCCGACCCCTCCGAGGTCGGGGCGACCGCGTTCGTGACGGCCGACGAGCTCGCGGTGCGGCACGAACAGGGGCCGTTCTCCGCGTGGTTCATGACCGTGCTCGACGCGGCACGCCCCGCGATCAAGGAGCTGACCGGCCCCTCCGCGGGCTGGTAGCTACTCTCCGTCGGGCTTGAGGGGCAGGGCCGCCCAGATGACCTTGCCCCCGCTCGCGGTGTGCTCGACGTCGCAGGCGCCGCCGGCCTCCGCGGTGATCTCGCGGACCAGGAGCAGTCCGCGCCCGCCCGTCTGACCGTGGTCCGCCACCAGGGCCGTGGGGCGGTACGGATGGTTGTCCTCGACGGAGACCCGCACCCATTCGGCGCCCACCGCGACCTCCACGGCGAGCATCGGGGAGAGCAGGGCGGCATGCCGCACCGCGTTGGTGACCAGCTCGGAGACGATGAGCAGCAGGCCCTGCACGGTGTCGTCCGGTGCCGGTACGCCCTGCCGGGCGAGCAGATCACGCACCGCGTGCCGCGCCTGGGGCACGGAGGCGTCGACGGCGGGGGCGGTGAAGCGCCATACGCCCTCGTACGGCACTGTTCCGTCACCCGTGGGAAGTGGGCCGGACCCCCTCCCGTCGTTCTCCATCGTCCGGTCGCCGCCCTTGCGCTCGATTGTCACCACACATCGAGTGTTGGGAATGCTCAGGTCCAGGCCGCGCTACTGACCAGAAGTCAGCGACTATCGACGGGATTTGATCGGCGGCGTATGACAGCGTCAGTTGTGCGACTGGTCCTGCCCTTCTTGTTCTGTCTTCAAGGTTTCATCAGGTTGTACGAGGCTGACGATGCGGCGGCCGCCGACCCCCGTGGCGATCAGGCCGAGGCCGTCGAAGAGCAGCGCCAGGGAGAAGAAGCAGCCGATCACGTACTGGCTGTTGCTGGGCCAGCCGCCGAGCACGAGGATGCCGAGCAGCAGGCCGAAGGCGCCCTGGACCAGGGTCCAGCCGAACTGCGGGCCGCGCACCACCAGGCTGCCGACCAGGCGGAACACCCCGCCGGTGAGGAAGAGCAGGGCCGCGAACATGGTCAGCGCCTCCGCCGCCACATCGGGCCTGCGGATGATCACGACGCCCGCCGCGAGGTTCAGCGCGGCGACCACGACGCCCAGCCAGAAGAAGTTGCTGCCGCGCGACTGAACGGCGTGCAGCAGCCCGACGAAGCCGCCGACGAGCAGCAGCCAGCCGAACAGGAGCATCGAGGTCAGCGTGGCGAGGCCGGCGTAGACGAGGCCGATGAGTCCGGCCACCGCCAGGATCGCACCGAGCAGCGCGAGCCAGCCGAAGCTGCGGCTGAGCTTGGCGCCCTGGGCCGCGGCGTCGCCGTTCTCCGGCCGGGTGGCACCGGTGTCCTTGGTTCTGGCCATCAGCGTCTCCGTCTCGCTCGGCAGAGCCTTCGAGCCGCGGGCCGTGCGGGCCTTGCGGGCCGCCCCCTACTTGATCTTACGTTCGAGGGGTGCGGATAGCATCCGGCGCATGGAGCCGCAGCTGAGGCACACCGTCACGGACGGCGTCGCCACCGTCGTCATCGATCATCCAGCCAAGCGCAACGCCATGACCGCGCGCATGTGGGAGCAGGTGCCGCCGCTGTTCGCGGGGCTCGCGACCGACCCGGCCGTACGCGCCGTCGTGCTCACCGGGGCGGGCGACACCTTCTGTGCGGGCGCCGACATCTCCTCGCTGCGGGAGTCGGCCCGGTCGGCGCAGGACCTCGCGGTGCGGGCCGAGGAGGCGGTGGCGGCCTTCCCCAAGCCGACGCTCGCCGTGGTCCGCGGCTACTGCGTGGGCGGCGGCTGCCAGCTGGCCGGGGCGTGCGATCTGCGGTTCGCGGACGAGGACGCCTCCTTCGGCATCACCCCCGCCAAGCTCGGCATCGTCTACGCGGCGTCGTCCACCCGGCGCCTGGTGTCGCTCGTGGGGCCCGCCACCGCCAAGTACCTGCTCTTCTCGGGCGAGTTGATCGATGCGGCGCGGGCGCTGCGCACCGGCCTGGTGGACGAGGTGCTGCCCGCGGGCGAACTCGACAAGCGGGTCGCGGAGTTCACCCGGGTGCTCGCCGCGCGCTCCCAGCTGACGCAGGTGGCGGCGAAGGAGTTCGCGGCGGGCCGCACGGACCGGGACGCGTACTGGGCGGAGCAGGCGCGCGGCAGCGACGACACCGCCGAGGGTGTCGCCGCCTTCCTGGAGCGCAGGCAGCCGCGCTTCACCTGGAGCCCGGGCTTCGACTGAGCCCCTGCTGGCCCGGCCGCCCGCTCAGCCCCTACTGGTCGAAGCGGCTCCCTTCGCGGAACTTCGCCACGATGTGCGCGGGCGCCTTCTCCGGGGACCCGGCGTCGTACGGCGGCTGGGGGTCGTACTCGGTCAGGAGCTGTACGGTCTGCGCGTGCTCGTCGCCCGCGATCTTGCCGGCGAGGGTGAGCCCCATGTCGATGCCCGCGGAGACACCGGCGCCCGTGACGTACTTGCCGTCGAAGACGACCCGCTCCCCCGTCGACTCGACGCCGAGCCGGTCCAGTTCGGTCAGGGCCAGCCAGTGCGAGGTGGCGCGGCGGCCCTTGAGGAGACCCGCGGCGGCCAGTGCGAGGGAACCCGTGCACACCGACGTCGTCCAGGTCGTGGTGGCGTCGACGGTGCGCAGCCAGCCGAGGAGGGCCTCGTTCTCCATCTGGTCGCTCTGCCCGGGGCCGCCGGGCACGACCACGATGTCGGGGCGCTGCACCTGCGCGAAGGTCTTGTCGGCGACGAGCGCGAGGCTGCCGCTGTCGTCGCGCACCGGGCCCGCCTGCTCGGCGACGAAGACGGTCTCCGCGCCGGGCAGGCCGCTGAGCGTCTGGTACGGACCGATGGCATCCAGAGCGGTGAAGCGCTCGTACAGGGCGATGGCTATCTGCATGGTGTCCCTATCGGTGAGTGGTGAGTGTGACGTTCGGTGTGCGGTGGAAGCGGCGCCGGTACTCGGCGGGCGAGGCGCCGAGCGTCTTGACGAAGGAGCGGCGCATCGCCTCCGGAGTGCCGTATCCGCAGGCGCGCGAGACCTCCTCCACCCCGTCCGAGGTGTCTTCGAGGAGTCTGCGCGCGTGTTCGACCCGGACCCGTTCGACGTACTTGCCGGGCGTCATGCCGGTCTCCGCGTGGAACGCCCGGGCGAAGTGGCGGGGCGAGAGGCGGGCGCGGTCGGCGAGCGAATCGACCGAGAGGTTCTCGGCCGGGTGCTCGACGATCCACTGCTGGACCTCCCGCAGCGGCTCGCGCCGGGCGGTCTGCGCGGCGAGCTGGGCGCTGAACTGCGCCTGGTTTCCCGGGCGGCGCAGGAAGACGACGAGGTAGCGGGCGATGGTGAGCGCCACCTCACGGCCGTGGTCCTCCTCGACCAGGGCGAGGGCGAGGTCGATGCCCGCGGTGACCCCGGCGGACGTCGCCACATGGCCGTCGCGTACGTAGATGGGGTCCGGGTCGACCTCGATGCCCGGGTAGTCCCTGGCGAGCCGGTCGCAGTACGCCCAGTGCGTGGTCACCCTGCGCCCCTCCAGGAGGCCCGCCTCGGCGAGCCGGACGGCCCCCGTGCACACCGAGACGAGGCGCTCCGCGCGCGGGCCGTGCTCGCGCAGCCAGTCGATGAGGCCCGGGTCCGGCGGGCGGGTGCCCGAGCCGCCCGGCACGAGCAGCGTGTGCGGGGCGGGGGCGTCCGCGAGCGCGGAGTCCGGGAGCAGGGTGAGCCCGCCCGATGTGCGTACCGGACCGCCGTCCACCGAGGCGGTGTGGATGCGGTAGCCGCGGCCGGGGTCGCCCAGGGCGTGACCCGCGCCCGCGAACACCTCCACGGGGCCGCTGACATCAAGGCTCTGGATTCCTTCGAAGAGGACGACCAGGACGGTTCGCTGCTCCATGCCCACGATTCTTGACGGGGGCCACGATGGCCGCAATGACGAGTTGCCCACCTTTCCTGCCATCGGCGGTGACCCCCTGACCGGCATACCAGTCAGTAGGTAGCGTGCTCCCATGACCACTACGCCGACCTCGCCCACGGACGCCGCGCTGCCCCCGCGCGCGGGACGCCGCTGTCACAACGTGCTCAACTCGCTGCACTCCACGCACTACTTCTCGCCGGACGTGACGCAGGAGATGGCCAAGCTCGGGATATCCCACCCCAGTGCGGTCAACTTCGCCGTGCGCGCGGCGGCGCTGGGCGCCGTCGGCGCCGGGGTCGTGACCGCCACGTTCTACAACTACAAGCACGCCCTCGTCGCCGAGCACGTGCCCGCGGTGTGGCAGACGGCCTCTCCGGAGGACGTCCTCGCGGCACGTCTGCGCGCCGTCGACACGACACTGCGCCGACTCCTGGGCGAAGAGCTCATCGCCTCGCCCGAGATGGCCGAGGCCGCCGAACTCGCGCTGCGCGCCACGGAGGCCTGCTCCCGCTCCGCGCGCCCGCTGTACTCGGCCCACGCCGATCTGCCGGTGCCCGACGCGCCGCACCTGGCGTACTGGCACGCGGCGACGCTGCTGCGCGAGCACCGCGGCGACGGGCATCTGACCGTGCTGCTCGGCGCCGAACTCGACGGCATCGAGGCGCTGGTGAGCCACACCGCGACCGGCAAGGGCCTGCGGCCCAAGTGGAACTTCGCGACGCGCGGCTGGAACCAGCAGGAGTGGGACGCCGCCACCGACCGGCTGCGCGGGCGCGGACTCATCGACGGCGAGGGCGAGTTGACGGAGGACGGCGTGGCGCTGCGCCGGGACATCGAGGCCGAGACGGACCGCCTCGACCGGGCGCCGTACGAGCACCTGGGCGCGGCGGGCGTCGAGCGCCTCACCGAGCTCGGCACGGTGTTCACCGGGGCAGCGCTGCAGGCCGGGGCGTACCCGGCGGACCTGTTCGGCAAGGCCTGAGCGCACCGGCGCGCCCGCACGGCATGGCCGTCGCGCTCCGAGGTACCCGTTCGTCTCCCGGCCCCGCCGCCCCTGGCCGGACCGGGCGACGAAAGGGGAATTCGTATGTTCCGTGCCATCGCGGACGTTCTGCGCCAGATCGCCGCCGCCATCGCGACGGTCGTCACCCTGCCGTTCCGGGCGGTGGCCCGGCTGTTCGGCGGAGCCTCCCGTTCCACGGGGCGCGGCGGACGGGCGCGCCGGGTCTGATCATGCGTTGTCGGCGCCACCTGCCACAATTGCCCGGCAACCTCAGTGAGAAGGCGGTACCGGAACGTGGCAGCTTTGACGACGTCCACTCCAGCGTCCATCGAAGGCAGGATCGCCGAGGAACTCGGCGTACGGGAGCGGCAGGTGAAGGCCGCCGTCGACCTGCTCGACGGCGGCTCGACGGTGCCCTTCATCGCGCGCTACCGCAAGGAAGCGACCGAGATGCTCGACGACGCGCAGCTGCGCACGCTCGAGGAGCGGCTGCGGTATCTGCGCGAGCTGGAGGAGCGGCGCGCCGCGATCCTCGAATCGGTCCGTGAGCAGGGCAAGCTCACCGACGAGCTGGAGGCGCGGATCCGCGAGGCGGACACCAAGGCGCGCCTTGAAGACATCTATCTGCCGTTCAAGCCGAAGCGGCGCACCAAGGCGCAGATCGCCCGTGAGGCGGGCCTGGAGCCGCTGGCCGACGGGCTGCTCGGCGACCCGTCGGTGGAGCCGCAGGCGGCCGCCGCCGCGTTCGTGGACGCCGACAAGGGCGTCGCGGACCCGCAGGCCGCCCTCGACGGGGCCCGCGCGATCCTCGCCGAGCGGTTCTCCGAGGACGCCGACCTGATCGGCGAGCTGCGCGAGCGGATGTGGGTGCGCGGCCGTCTTGCCGCCAAGGTCCGCGACGGCAAGGAGGAGGCGGGCGCCAAGTTCGCCGACTACTTCGACTTCGCCGAGCCCTTCAAGGAGCTCCCCTCGCACCGCATCCTCGCGATGCTGCGCGGCGAGAAGGAGGAGGTCCTCGACCTCGTCCTGGAGCCCGAGGAGACGCCCGCCGAGCCCGGGGTCCCTTCTTCGTACGAGGGGATCGTCGCCCACCGCTTCGGTGTCGCCGATCGCGGCCGCCCCGCCGACAAGTGGCTCCAGGACACGGTGCGCTGGTCCTGGCGGACCCGCATCCTCGTGCACCTCGGCATCGATCTGCGGCTGCGCCTTCGGACGGCCGCCGAGGACGAGGCCGTGCGCGTCTTCGCGTCGAACCTGCGCGACCTGCTGCTCGCGGCGCCCGCGGGCACGCGCGCGACGCTGGGCCTCGACCCCGGTTTCCGTACGGGCGTGAAGGTCGCCGTCGTGGACGCGACCGGCAAGGTCGTCGCGACGGACGTCATCAACCCGCACGTCCCGGCGAACAAGTGGGACCAGTCCCTGGCCACCCTCGCGAAGCTCGCCAAGGAGCACGCGGTCGACCTGATCGCGATCGGCAACGGCACGGCCTCGCGCGAGACGGACAAGCTCGCGGGTGAACTCATCACCAAGCACCCGGAGTTGAACCTCACGAAGGTGATGGTCTCCGAGGCGGGCGCCTCCGTGTACTCGGCCTCCGCCTTCGCCTCGCAGGAGCTGCCCGACATGGACGTGTCGCTGCGCGGCGCGGTCTCCATCGCGCGCCGCCTCCAGGACCCGCTGGCCGAGCTGGTGAAGATCGACCCGAAGTCGATCGGCGTCGGCCAGTACCAGCACGACCTCTCCGAGGTGAAGCTGTCGCGCTCGCTCGACGCGGTCGTCGAGGACTGTGTGAACGGCGTCGGCGTGGACGTGAACACGGCCTCGGCCCCGCTGCTCGCCCGGGTCTCCGGCATCGGCGCGGGCCTCGCCGAGAACATCGTGGCGCACCGCGACGCGAACGGCCCGTTCAAGAACCGCAAGGGCCTCAAGGACGTGGCGCGGCTCGGCCCGAAGGCGTACGAGCAGTGCGCGGGCTTCCTGCGCATCCGCGGCGGCGACGACCCGCTGGACGCCTCCAGCGTGCACCCGGAGGCGTATCCCGTGGTGCGCAAGATGGTGCAGTCGTCGGGCGCCGACGTCTCCTCGCTGATCGGCAACACGGGGGCGCTGCGCTCGCTGAAGGCCGACGAGTTCGTGGACGAGGTCTTCGGACTGCCCACGGTCACGGACATCCTCAAGGAGCTGGAGAAGCCGGGGCGCGACCCGCGTCCCGCCTTCAAGACGGCGACCTTCAAGGACGGCGTGGAGAAGATCTCCGACCTGGCGTCCGGGATGGTCCTGGAAGGCGTCGTCACCAATGTGGCCGCCTTCGGTGCCTTCGTGGACGTGGGCGTGCACCAGGACGGGCTCGTGCATGTCTCCGCGATGTCCAAGACGTTCGTCAAGGACCCGCGGGACGTCGTGAAGCCCGGCGACATCGTCAAGGTCAAGGTGATGGACGTCGACATCCCGCGCAAGCGGATCTCGCTGACGCTGCGCCTGGACGACGAGGCGGCGCCCGCGGGTGACGCCCCGGGCAAGCGGGGCGGCGGGCGTCCGCCGCAGCAGCGGCAGGGCGGCCAGGGGCAGCGCGGTGGCCAGCGTGGTGGCGGTCAGCGGAGCGGCGGCCAGCGCGGGCAGAAGCCGCAGCGCCAGGCGCCGCCGCCGGCCAACGACGCGATGGCCGAGGCGCTGCGCAGGGCCGGTCTGGTCGACCCGAAGCGGCGCTGAGCAGAGGGTGGGGGCAGGGGGCGGGGCGCGGTCACCTCACAGTGACAGCTCCGTCACCTTGCCCTCCGCCACCTCCAGGCGCCGCGTCACCCGCACCGCGTCGAGCATCCTGCGGTCGTGGGTGACCAGGAGCAGCGTGCCCTCGTAGGCGTCCAGGGCGGACTCCAGCTGCTCGATCGCGGGCAGGTCCAGATGGTTCGTCGGCTCGTCGAGGACCAGGAGGTTGACGCCCCTGCCCTGGAGGAGCGCGAGGGCCGCGCGGGTGCGTTCGCCCGGTGAGAGCGTCGCGGCGGAGCGCAGGACGTGGTCCGCCTTCAGGCCGAACTTGGCGAGGAGCGTGCGGACTTCGGCGGGCTCGGTGTCGGGCACGGCCGCGCAGAACGCGTCCAGCAGCGACTCCTCGCCGTGGAAGAGCGCGCGGGCCTGGTCGACCTCGCCGACCAGGACGCCCGAGCCGAGGGCCGCGTGGCCCGCGTCCAGTGGGACGCGTCCGAGCAGGGCGCCGAGCAGCGTCGACTTGCCCGAGCCGTTGGCGCCGGTGATCGCGACCCGGTCCGCCCAGTCGATCTGCAGGGTGACGGGGCCGAGCGTGAACGCGCCGCGGCGCACCTCCGCGTCACGCAGCGACGCGACGACCGAGCCGGAGCGCGGTGCCGCGGCGATCTCCATGCGCAGCTCCCACTCCTTGCGGGGCTCCTCGACCACTTCGAGGCGCTCGATCATGCGCTGGGTCTGGCGGGCCTTGGCGGCCTGCTTCTCGCTGGCGTCGCTGCGGAAGTTGCGGCCGATCTTGTCGTTGTCGCCGCCACCGGCCTTGGCGGCCTTGCGGCGGGCGTTCTTGACGCCCTTGTCCGCCCAGGAGCGCTGCATCTGGGCGCGGCCCTGGAGCGCGGCCTTCTTGTCCGCGTACTCCTCGTAGTCGTCGCGGGCGTGCCTGCGTGCCGTCTCCCGTTCCTCCAGGTAGGCGTCGTAGCCGCCGCCGTAGAGGTTGATCTGCTGCTGGGCGAGGTCCAGTTCGAGGACCTTGGTGACGGTGCGGGTGAGGAACTCGCGGTCGTGGCTGACCACGACGGTGCCCGCGCGCAGGCCGCGGACGAAGCTCTCCAGGCGTTCCAGGCCCGCCAGGTCGAGGTCGTTGGTCGGCTCGTCCAGGAGGAACACGTCGTAGCGGGAGAGGAGGAGCGAGGCGAGGCCCGCGCGGGCCGCCTGGCCTCCGGAGAGCGAGGTCATCGGCTGGTCGAGGCCGACGGCGAGGCCGAGCGAGTCGGTGACCTCCTCGGCCCGCTCGTCCAGGTCGGCGCCGCCGAGGGCGAGCCAGCGCTCCAGGCTGTCGGCGTAGGCGTCGTCGGCTCCGGGGGTGCCGTCGACGAGCGCCTGGGTGGCCTCGTCCATGACGCGCTGCGCCTCGGCGACTCCGGTGCGGCGGGCGAGGAACGCGCGGACGGTCTCGCCCGGGCGGCGGTCCGGCTCCTGCGGCAGGTGCCCGACGGCGGCGGTGGGCGGCGAGAGCCTCAGTTCCCCGCCCTCGGGGGTGTCCAGGCCCGCGAGCAGCCGCAGGAGGGTGGATTTCCCCGCTCCGTTGGCGCCCACCAGGCCGATGACGTCGCCGGGGGCGACGACCAGCTCAAGGCCGGCGAACAGGGTGCGGTCGCCGTGGCCGGCGGCGAGGTCTTTGGCGACGAGAGTTGCGGTCATCAGGGAGGTGATTCTAGGCGAGGCTCCCCGGCCTAAGCTGCCGGGTTTCCGTCGGGACGCCGGGGTCCTGGGCGTCCGGGTCGTCTCGCGTCAGGCCGAGGTCGGGGCGACGAGCACGCTTCCGGAGGTGCGGGCCACCACGTACGACTCGCCCTTGGTCGCCTTCGCGTCGAGCGGCAGGCGGTGCTCGCCGGGTTCGAGGACGGCGTCGAAGAGTTCGCGGGTGTGGGTGCGGTAGAGGCGGTCGAGGCGGTACGCGATGAGCTTGACCCGGCAGGTCGACGTGACCTCGACCGATGCCGCGCCGGGGGTGGCCGCGAGCCGGGTGAGGCGGCGCAGCTCGGCGGGGCTGCGGTCCAGGGCGTGCTCTATCTGGGCCACGAGGAGGGGGATGATCGGCGCGAGCCCGTCCACGTAGGCGACGCCGACGCCCGCCGTGTCGAACGCGGCGCGCACGGCGTCGCGGTCGGCCCGGGGGACGGCCCGTCCAAAGGCGACCGCCCCGTACGTGCGCAGCTCGTCCGGCGGCACCCCCGCCGCGTCCGCCGCGATCTCCGCGCCGATGCCGATGGTGCGCAGGGCCGCGGCCAGCCTGGCGAGGACCGCCACGCGGGCGCCGATGAGCAGGACCCGGCGGCGGGCGGGCGGCTCGTCGGCGGTGAGCAACTGGCCGAGCGCTTCGCGGTATTCGGCGCCGCGGAAGCGGAACGGCCCTATGCCGTGGTAGCCGTTGAGCGCCAGATCGGCGGGTTCGGCGGTCTGCCAGGCGAAGTCGCGCCAGACGAAGTCGTCGGCGCCGTCGGGGGCCCGCTCGATGACGGCGGTGACGGCACCGCATTCCAGGCCCTCGCATTCGGGGCAGCCGTAGATGACGTACCGGCCGTCGCGCAGCGGCGCCTGGGCTTCCAGGAGCAGCCTGCGGACGTGCGCGGTGAAGATGGCGGGCGGGATGTCCGAGGCCAGCGGGGAGACCGCGTCGAGGTCGGAGAGCTGGAAGAGCAGGGGACGCCCGTTCACGATGAAGTCGACGAAATCGCGGTGCACTTGATAGCCACCGTCGGCGAGAACCCCACCGGCTCGCATGGCCGGTGCCAGACCGAAGGTCGCGTACTCGGCAGACATGCTGTGAGTATCCCCACCTGATGTGTGATGTGAGCACGGCATGGCACATTCCGCTACGTTCCTGGGATGGGCGATGACGATGTGGTCGTGGTGGGCAGTGGGGTCATAGGTCTGACCACCGCCGTCGTGCTCGCGGAGCGCGGGCGGCGGGTGCGGGTGTGGGCGAAGGAGCCCGCGGAGGGCACCACCTCGGCTGTTGCGGGTGGGCTGTGGTGGCCGTACCGGATCGAACCCGACGACCTTGTCGGCGCGTGGTCCCTGCATACCCTCGATGTCTACCGGGAGTTGGCGCACGACGGCGGGCGGACCGGCGTACGCATGGTCGAGGGCGTACAGGCGCAGACGCGACTGGACGAGCTGGGCCCGTGGGCGGCCCGGGTGCCGGGGCTGCGGGCCGCGACGCCCGAGGAGTGCGCGGGGCCCGCGCTGTGGGCCAGGCTGCCGCTGATCGACATGCCGACGCATCTGGCGTGGCTGCGGGAGCGTCTGGTGGCCGCGGGCGGGGTGGTCCAGGAGCGGACGGTCGGCGGTCTCGGAGAGGCGTTCGCCGAGGCGCCCGTCGTCGTCAACTGCTCGGGGATCGGCGCCCGCACCCTCGTACCGGACGACGATGTGCGCCCGGTGCGGGGGCAGTTGGTGATCGTGGAGAACCCGGGGGTGAGCACGTGGTACGGGCGGGTGGACGCCACCTCGCACGAGGTCACGTATCTGCTGCCGCAGCCCGGCGGGCTCATTCTCGGCGGGACGTCACGGGAGGGCGACTGGTCCACGGTGCCGGATCCGGTGGAGGCCGCGGACATCGTGCGGCGGTGCGCGCGGGTGCGTCCCGAGGTGGCGGGGGCGCGGGTGATCGAGCACCGGGTGGGGCTGCGGCCGGGCAGGAGCGCGGTGCGCCTTGAGCGCGAGACGGCCGGCGGCGGGGTCCTCGTGCACAACTACGGGCACGGCGGCGCCGGGGTGACCGTGGCCTGGGGGTGCGCCCAGGAGGCGGCGCGCCTGGCGACCGCCGCCTCCTGAGGCCGCGGGTGGGAGCCCGGGTCAGCGGGTCCCGGCCTGGGCGTTGTCGCTCTCGGGCCCGTCCTCGTCCTGGGCGGGACCGATCCGGATCTCGAAGTCGCCGTCGTACTGCTCATGGCCCGCGATCACGGCCTTCTCGACGGCCTCCGTGCCGTGCTCGCCGCGCACGATCAGCGGGTCGTGGCGCAGGTCCCGCATCAGCGACACACACATGCCGATCATCACGATGGTGAAGGGTGCCGCGACCAGGATCGTGAGGTTGCGCAGGCCCGTGAGCGCATCGTCCGAGCCGTCGCCGATCAGCAGCATGATCGCGCCGACGGCGCCGGTCACGATGCCCCAGAAGATCACGACGAACCTGCTGGGTTCGAGCGCGCCCTTCTGCGAGAGCGTGCCCATCACGATGGACGCGGCGTCCGCGCCCGAGACGAAGAAGATGCCCACGAGGATCATCACGAGCAGGCTGGTGACGGTGGCGATGGGGTACTCGTGCAGCAGGCCGAAGAGCTGGGCCTCCGGCGTCGTCTCGCCCTCGAGGCCGCCCCGGTCGGCGACGGTCATGGCGGTGCCGCCGAAGACGGCGAACCAGATGAGGCTGACCGTGCTGGGCACCAGGATGACGCCGCCGACGAACTGACGGATCGTACGGCCGCGGCTGATGCGCGCGATGAACATGCCGACGAAGGGCGTCCAGGAGATCCACCAGGCCCAGTAGAAGACCGTCCAGGCGCTCAGCCAGTCAGCGACGCCCTTGCCGCTGGAGGCCTCGGTGCGGCCGATCAGCTGCGGCAGGTCGTCGAGGTAGGCGCCGAGCGACGTCGGCACCATGTCGAGGATGATGACGGTCGGGCCCGCGATGAAGACGAAGACCACGAGCAGCCCCGCGAGCACCATGTTGATGTTCGAGAGCCACTGCACGCCCTTCTCCACACCGGAGACGGCGGATGCCACGAAGGCCAGGGTCAGGACGGCGATGATGACGACGAGGAGTCCGGTGCCCGCGTCGTCCATCCAGTCGAGCACCTCGATGCCGCTGCCGATCTGCAGGGCGCCGAGGCCGAGGGAGGCGGCCGAGCCGAAGAGCGTGGCGAAGATGGCGAGGATGTCGATGACCCGGCCCCAGGAGCCGCGAGCGTGCTTCTCGCCGATCAGCGGCTCGAAGACGGCGCTGATGGTCTGCCTGCGGCGGCGCCGGAACGTGCTGTACGCGATGGCGAGGCCGACGACGGCGTAGATCGCCCACGGGTGGAGCGTCCAGTGGAAGAGGGTCGTGGCCATGGCCGTTTCCATCTTCGCCGCGGAGTCCGAGGGATCGGTGCCCGGCGGGGGCGACATGAAGTGGGAGAGCGGCTCGCTCACGCCGTAGAACATCAGGCCGATGCCCATGCCTGCGCTGAACATCATCGCGACCCAGGACACGGTCCTGAACTCGGGCTCCTCGCCCTCCTGGCCGAGGGTGATCTTCCCGTACCGGCTGACGGCCAGCCAGAGCGCGAAGACCACGAAACCCGTGGCGGTCAGCATGAAGAACCAACCGCCGTTGTGCATCAGGCCGTTGAGCATGTCGGTGGAGACGTTCTCGAGCGAGTCCGTCGCCACCCCGCCCCAGACCACGAACGCCAGGGTGAGCACGGCGGTGACGCCGAACACCACCCGGTCCGTCTGGGGATGCCGGCCGGCGGGAGAGGTCGCCATGATGTCCGGCGATCCTCCCCCGTCGTCCGCTTTCCGATGATCCTGCGTCACAAGTGACACCTTTCAAGGGGTCGATTACGTCGAGACTTTGTTCTCCGATACCCCCTACCACATGTGACGCACATCTCACCCCATCAACAGCTCATGTCGGGCGCCGCTTTGACGAGGTGATACGGAGCGCGCTCGTCCAGAAGCAGCGGCACGAGGGCGCGTGCGGACTGCCGCAGCGGCACGTAGGCGCCGTGCTTGCGGGGCTTCACCGTAACGCCGTGCAGGGCGAGTTCGTCCTTGATGTCGCCGTACTGGGCGGCGTCCAGGCGGTAGCCGCAGGGCGGGTCCTGGATGATCTCGGACGGCTCCGCGGGGTCGTTGTCGGCGCCGCCGAGGTAGACCGGGCCGCGGTCGCGGAAGCCCTCGACGCGGGCCGCCGCCGTGGCCCGCTCCAGGCGGGTGCGCCGCGCGTCGGTGTAGCCGAAGAGCCCGCCGAGCGCCGCCGTCTGGGACGACACCCTGCGGCGGTTGTTCAGCGCCTCGTCGTTCTTCTCGGCCTCGGTGAGGGGGTCGACGCGGCTCTCGATGAGCAGGCCCGCCGCGTGCTTGATCCCGGAGACGTTGCGCAGGATGCGCTCCTGGCCGTCGCCCGCGGTCTGCTTGACGGGCTCGCCGGTGACCGGATCGGTCCAGATGCCGTACGTGCCCGTCGTGTATCCGTCGTGCTCGGCGGCCGGGCGCACGTACTCCTTGGACAGGGTCTGCGCCTCCTGGTGCACGGCCTCGTCGGTGTTGAGGTTGCGCGGCCAGAGGTCGAAGAGGTCCTTGTCGTAGTACTTGGGGGTGGCGCCGTACTCGTGCAGGTCGTAGATGACGTCGGGCTGCCGGTCGCGGATCACGGCGGCCATGGCGCGGGCCTCCGCGGTCCTGAGGGAGATGTGGTCGCGGTTGATGTCGACGCCGTCGGAGTTGCCGCGGGTGTCGGCGGCGCGGCCGTCCGGGTTGGCGGTGGGGACCACCAGGAGCGTGGTGCGCTCGAGGAACCGCTCGGTCTTCTTGTCCTGCGCGTACGCCAGGTCGCGGATCGTCGACAGACAGGCGTCGCGGCCCGACGGCTCGTCGCCGTGCTGGCTGCAGATCAGCAACACGGTGTTCTTCGTGGGGCGTTCACCGATGCGGACCAGTTGCAGGGGCCGGTCCTGCTGGGTGGTGCCGATGCGGGACACGGAGACCCGGTCGCTCGCCTTGTCGACGGTGGCCAGGAGCTCCTGTTCCTCGGGCTGCGTCGTCCAGCGGGCGCCGTTGGTCTCCTCGAATCCGGTACGGGGTGGGGTCGATGTCGCCTGCGCGGGCGCGGTCACCAGGGGTGCGGCGAGCGCGGCGGCGGCGCAGGCGAGCGCCAGGGTGCGGATGCGGGGTCTCATGAAGTACTGCCTCCCGGGACGGGGTTGAGCGGACGCGGCGGGGCCACGCCGTCGAGACGGGTTTCGCGGGGGGTGACGGATGCGGAGGTGGTGCCGAACGCTCCCGCGCCGCCGACCAGCGGCACATCGGCGGAGGTGCGGGACAGGTCGATGCCGAGCGTCGGGGTGTCGGCGGGCGGGACGATGAGGTTCTTGTCGGTGCCCGCGACGATCAGCGCGAGGCGGTGCCCCTTCGGTACGACGTGGTCGCTCGCGGCGAGGTCGAGCGTGATGGTGTGCGGCTTGCCGGGAGTGAGCGGGCGGCCGTGCTCCGCGTCGGCCCAGTTGCCGAGGTCGGCCCAACCGCGGCTGAAGATCGTGTAGTCGACGTCGGCGGTCTTCGCCCGGGTCTCCTTGAAGCAGGCGCTGTCACCCGTGGTGCTCGCGCCCCAGCAGGTGCGCTCGGGGAGCGTGCTGATGCCCTCGCCGGACGCTGCGTAGTCGCGGATGGTGTCGGGGCCGAGGTCGACGAGGACCGCGCTGAGGTGGGCGGTGCGGGTGTTCGGGGTCGCGGTGACGGTCACCGTGGAGGAGCCGGAGAGGCGCAGGTCGCGGGCGAGAGGCCGGCTGATGAACCCGGCCTTGGCGGGCGTCGGGGTGTCGATCCGGGCTGCCCAGTCCGTCTCGCTCAGCCTCGGGTCGTCGGTGAAGGTCTCGGTGCCGGAGCCCGCTTTCACGCCGAGGGTGCCGACGCCGGGTGAAGTGCCCTTGGCGGGGCGGAGCTTGACGGTGTCCGTGCCGCTCGGGGGCCAGACACGGTCGGTGGTCCAGCGGTCGGGGGCGCGTTCGATGTCGGCCATCGGCTCGCGGTCGATGCCGTTGTCGTAGCCGAGGAGTTCATGGTCGAACCAGCGGTGCAGGGTGCGCACCCAGTCGGCGCGGCGGAAGTCGAAGGGGTCGACGTGTCCGGTCTGGCTGAGCCAGATCTTGCGGTCGACGCCGTTCTCGGCGAGGGCGTCCCACCACTGGCCGAAGTGCTTGGTGCGGACGTTGAGGTCCTGCATGCCGTGCACGACGAAGACGCTGGCCTTCACCTTGTCGGCGTCGGGGACGTGGTTGCGCTCGCTCCACAGAGGGGTCCAGTCGCCGGTGCGCGGCGCCCCGTCGACCAGGCGCTGCTGCACGGCGCCGCAGCGGGTGCGGGCCTCGGGACTCATCACGTACTCCGAGAGGCCGTCGGGGCCGCTGTTGAAGAGCGGGGCGCCCTTGGCGAAGTAGTAGTCGTACCAGGAGGAGATGGCGCCGATCGGCACCACGGTCTTGAGCCCCCGCACTCCAGTGGCAGCCACGCCGTTGGCAATGGTGCCGTCGTAGCTCTTGCCGATCATGCCGGTCTTTCCGTCGGACCAGGAGGCCTCCGCGCGTTCCTGGCCGGTGCGGCTGGTGTAGCCGCGGGCGCGGCCGTTCAGCCAGTCCACGACGGCCTTGGCCGACTGGACGTCGGAGCGGCCGCCGACGTCGACGCAGCCGTCCGAGCGGTTGGTGCCCGCGAGGTCCACGGCGACGTAGCCGTAGCCGCGGGGCACGAAGTAGTTGTCGTAGTAGAGCGGGAGCTGGACGGGGTTCCCGTTCGCGTCGTACGTCTTCTTCTGGCTCTCGTTGCCGCGCCCGCAGCAGGCGTAGTACGGGCTCGCGTCCATGATCACGGGTATCTGGCGGCCCCTGCGGTCCAGTTCGCGGGGCCTGACTATGTCGACGGCGACGCGGTCGGTCCTGCCGTCCGCGTCGCCGTCGATGCCGGTGTCGACCCATACGGATTCGCGTATCGCGTCCTCGTACGAGTACACGGGTCTGCTCTCGCCCGGTGTGCGCGGGGCCTGTGCGGCTCCCTGCGCTGCGCCCGGGGACATGAGTGTGGCCATCAGGGCGGCAAGGGACGCCGCCAGGAGAGTTCTCCAGAGGAGACGGATGCGTCGCGCACGTATCGGCATGGCGCGGAAGGTACACCGGTGAACTCCCGTGCGACAGAGGGCGGCAGTACGTCACGACAGGTCCGTGGGGCGCGGAGACACATGTCGGCCGAATGGCGATCGTGTGACGTCCGGGGCCATGGACATGACGCGTGCGGACAGTGCTGAATAGGGTCGACGATCAACGGATCCTGTGCGAACAGGTCTCGCACCACCTGTACTTGTGGCCCTACGACTTGGAGCTTCCGTGCACCGCAGACTCATCGCCCCGGGCGCACTCGCGGCCTCCCTTCTGCTGGCGATCCCGGCATCGGCCGCCGACTTCTCCCCCGGGGCCCCGAGCATCGGCGACCCCTACTACCCGGCCAGCGGCAACGGCGGATACGACGTCTCGCACTACGACCTGCGGCTGAAGTACCAGCCCACGACCGACCTCCTCGAAGGCACGGCGACGATCAACGCCCGCACCACGCAGGACCTCTCGCGGTTCAACCTCGACTTCGGCCTCAAGGTCTCCGAGGTGCGGGTCAACGGCAAGAAGGCGAAGTTCGCGAAGACCGGCGACCAGGAGCTGGAGATCACCCCGCCCGCCGGTCTCGCCAAGGGCACGGCGATCACCGTCGTCGTGCGGTACGCGGGCAAGCCCTCCGAGCTGAAGATCAACGGCTACACGGCCTGGCACCGCACCCCGGACGGCGGCGTGGCGGCGCAGGAGCCCGAGGCGGCCGTGTGGTGGTTCCCGTCCAACGACCACCCGCTGGACAAGGCGACGTACGACGTGTCGGTCTCCGTGCCCGACGGCACCCAGGCGATCTCCAACGGCGTGCTGCAGTCGCAGAGTTCGAAGCTGGGCTGGACCCGCTACAACTGGCGGTCCAACAAGCCGCAGGCCAGCTATCTCGCCACGCTCGCGGTCGGCAAGTTCGACATCACGACCGACAAGACGGAGTCCGGCCTTCCGGTCCTCAACGCCTACAGCAAGGACCTCGGCGACAACGCGGGCGCCGCGCGGGCCAGCATCGAGCGGACCACCGAGGTCGCCGAGTGGCTGGAGACGGTCTTCGGCAAGTACCCCTTCAACGCGCTCGGCGGCTACGTCCCGAACGTGAAGAGCAGCTACGCCCTGGAGACCCAGACCCGGCCGTTCTACAGCCCGGCCGCCTTCGCGAACGGCTCCAACGCGTCGATCGTCGTCCATGAGATCGCCCACCAGTGGTACGGCGACAGCGTCTCCGTGGACGGCTGGCGGGACATCTGGGTCAACGAGGGCTTCGCCCGCTACAGCCAGTGGCTGTGGTCGGAGAAGGAGGGCGAGGGCACGGCGCAGGAGCTCGCGGACTACGTGTACGCGCAGCACCCGGCCGACGACGCGTTCTGGACGGTCAAGCCGGGCGACCCGGGCCCGGACAACCAGTTCCACGGCGCGGTCTACGACCGGGGCGCGCTCGCCCTGCAGGCGCTGCGCAACAAGGTGGGCGACGACACGTTCTTCGCGATCCTCAAGGGCTGGCCGCAGGAGCACGCGTACGGCAACGCGAAGGTGAACGACTTCGTGAAGTACGCCGAGAAGGTCTCGGGCAAGCCGCTCGCCGGGCTCTTCGACACCTGGCTGTACCAGCCGTCGCGCCCGGCGGCACCCGCGGCCAAGCAGGCCAAGGTCGCCAGGTCGGCGGCGGCCCCGGCCGCGCCCAAGTCGTGGAAGGAGATCGCCGCGACGAACGGGATCCACGACCACGAGCACGGTCACTGAGCCACGGGCCCAGGCACCACGGCAGCACCGGCGCCCGTCCGTTCAGCCCGCACCACGGGCCGAACGGGCGGGCGCCGTGCGGTGGGCCGCCCGCGCCCTGCGCGCGATCGGCAGATAGCGCAGCCGCTCCGGCAGCAGGGGCACCACGACGCGGACCACCCGGCCGAACCGGCGCAGCCGCCGCTCCTGCGCGGCCGTCCACGGCAGGCCGATCGCCTCGCGCGCGTCGGGCGGCATCAGGCCGATCGTGACGAAGCGGCGGAAGCGGGCCAGCGGGGGCAGCAGGACGGGCCACAGGGCGCGCGCCACGAGGCGGACGGCACGCGGGCCGCGGTCGGGCGGCGGCAGCGAGCGGTCCACCGCGACCAGTTCCGCGGCGACCGTCGTGAGGTCGAGCTCCTCGGCCAGGATCCTGCGGTAGTACGGCCAGAACTCCTCGACGGTGCCCGGCATGTCCCGGTCGTGGATGCCGAGGATCCGGCCGACCCGGAGCCACTCCGCGTACAGCTGCCGCTCCTGCGCCGCGGTGAAGGGGCGGCCCAGATAGCGCTGCGCGTGCCGGTAGACGGGGAAGCCGGTGGCGTGCACCCAGGCGTAGTTCGCGGGCGTCAGCGCGTGGTAGGGCCGCCCCCGCGCGTCCGTCCCCTGGATGCTCTTGTGCACCTCCCGCAGCCGCCGCCCCTCCGCCGCGGCCTCCTCTCCCCCGTAGACCCACAGCAGCACCGACCGCAGGGAACGCTCGCCGCGCCCCCACGGGTCGGTGCGGAACACCGAGTGGTCGTCCACGCCCGCCCCGACGGCCGGGTGTGCGACCTGGAGGGCGAGCGCGGGCGGCAGGGACAGGAAGACGCGGACGTCGCCCGCGATGCTCCAGAGGATGCCGCCGGGCGGGGGCGGCTCGGGGGCGGGCGCGGCGGCCCGCCGGGAGGGGGCGGGGGCGTCGGCTCCGTCGTCGGTCTTCATGCGACGTGCTCCTTCGCCGTGCGCGGGGGCGGGACCCGGTCCGGGCCGGGAGTTCCCAGGGGCTGCCTATTTTGCGGGCTTGTGCCTGGTTTGTGCGTATTCCAGTATGCGACCGCGAGTGTCCCCGCGATACGGAGGGGCGGCGGCACCAGCGCCATCAGGAGGCGGACCAGGCGCACGAAGCGGCGCAGGGCTCGCTCCTGGCGCGGGGTCCAGGTCAGACCGAGCCGCTCCCGGAGCACCGGCGGCAGCGTGCCGACGGTGACAAGGAGCGCCCAGCGCGCGGACAGCGCGGCGAACGGGCGCCAGAGCGGGCCCGGGATCCATCGCGTCGGGGGTTTCTGCGGGCGGGCCAGTTCGTCGAGGACGTCCCGCACGGACCGGTTCGACTCCAGGCGCCGGGCGACCATCTCGTCGTAGTACGCGAGGAAGGACGCCCAGTCCGGCGGCAGATGGTGGTCCTTGAGGCCCCAGACGCGGCCCACGTCCCGCATCTCGCGGTAGTACTCCTCGGTCTCGGCGTCCGTCATGCCCCTGCCGAAGACCCGGTGGCCGTCGTGGGCGCCGCGCACGAGGGTGGCGTGCACCCAGTGGTACGCCTCCGGGTTGAGCGCGTGATAGCGGCGGCCCTGGGCGTCGACCCCGCTCAGGTGCCGGTGCAGCGCGCGGATCCGGTCCGCCTCGGCGGTGGCCGCCGCCTGCCCGCCGTAGATCACGGTGGCGAGCGAGGAGACCGTGCGCCACAGCCGCTGCCAGGGCGCGGCACGGAAGTCGGAGTGCTGCTCGACACCGGCGCCGACGACCGGGTGCGCGACCTGGAGCAGCAGGAGCTGGGGGGCGATCAGGAAGTTCCGCGTGTCTCCGAAGTACCGCCAGGCGGCGCCGCCCCTCCGCGGGGCACGGATTTCGCTCGTCACGGCTCTCACGGCTCCCTTCATCGAATCTGCGTCAGCAGTGTTGACGCGACCGATGAAACAAGTCAATAGTCCTTGTAACTTTGACTCACTGGAGGAGAGGGGCCGTCATATGGCTCTGAAACAGCGCGAGTTGAACATGAACGGGGAACGACCCGGCCCGGAAGGACGCACGCACTGGCGGAGATCCGCGGTCATGTTCGTGCCCGGCGTGGCCGCCGTCGGCGCCGTGGTGATCGCCCTCGCCCAGGGCGCGATGGCCGCCTCCTTCGCGGTGTCGGGCAAGAACTTCAAGGTCTCCGCCGAGGAGATCACCGGCCGGGGGATCTCCAGCTTCCCGTCCTCGATCGGCACGACGGACGGCAAGGGACACGCCGTCCTGCTCGCCGGCATCGAGAGCGGCACGGCGAAGGGCGTCTGTCTGTCGATGAAGCAGAAGCTGCCGCTGGTCGGCGAGGTCTCACTGATCGTCCGGTCGGGCAACGACAAGCCGATCAAGGGCGAGAACCTCGTCGTGAACGCCGACGCGCTCACCAGCGGCGGCGGCCGCGTCACCGGCGTCCAGGCGGGACGCGACGCCTCGACCCTCGACGGGGCGCCCGGCGTGCGCGGCCCCAAGGGGCTCTTCGGCGTCCAGGCGTCGGGCGCGGTCGCCCGCGACGTGAAGTCCACGGCCTGGGCCTCCAACGGCGGCTCGCTCACGCTCGACAAGGTCGACATCGAGCTGAGCCGCACCGGCAAGGAGTGCTACTGACATGGCTACCGATGACATGGCTACCGAGAGGGCGGCCGCATCGTGATCCCACTCGTGCTCGGCTTCGGCGCCGAGCTGGCCAAGGAGACCGGGGCGTGGCTCGACCGGCTGCTGCCCGCGCCCCGGCTGCGGGCGGCGCTGCGGTCCTGGCGCCGGCGCAGGCCCTTCTGGGCGGGCGTGTGGACGGTGCTCGGCGGCCTGGAGATGATCTTCCTGCCGCTCGCGCCGCTGCCGCTGATGCTCAAGGTCGGCATCGGCGCGATGTCCGCCATCGGCGTGGGGCTCGTCCTCATCGTCGGCGGCCTGTTCTTCGTCTTCGCGCCCGCGCAGCGGATGTTCGTGTCGTTCGTGACGGCGATCGCCTCGCTGGTGTCCCTCGCCACCACGAATCTGGGCGGCTTCGGGATCGGCGTGGGGCTCGGTCTCCTCGGCTCGTCGATGGCGTTCGGCTGGCTTCCCCATGCGGCGCGGGACCGCGCGGGCGAGCCGGTGCGGGAGGCCCGCCCAAAAGCGCGTGAGAGCCGTGCGGCCGCCCGGGCCGGTACGGGTGCGGCTCTCACCCTCGTCCTCGTGCTCACGGCGGCGCTGACCGTCGGCGCACCGGAACGGAGCGTGGCCGCGGACCGGTGCGTGGGGTCGGAAGGCGGTGAACTGCCTTGGCCGTTGGGGTGGTTGGGGAGGGTCGAGCTGCCGTGGGTTTCCGCGGGGGTGCACTGCGCTGAGGGTGGGGCGGGGCCGGGGGGATCCGGTGGGGTGACGGAGCCCGGTACGGACACGGGGCCGGATGCGGGGCGGCGTACCGGCGAGCGCGCCGACGACGGCCCCGCGGACCCTTCGCCCCCTTCTGCCCCTTCAGACACCTCAGACCTCTCAGATCCCTCAGATCCCTCAGCCCCCGTCACCTCCCGCTGCCTCTCCGGCATCGACACCGGCGGTGCCGACAATCCGCCGCCCACCGGGAAGCCGCCCTCCGAGTCGGCGAAGCCCGGTGAGGTCGGCGAGCCGGACGATCTCACCGCGCTCAGGCCCCCGCTCGTCGTCGGCGACCAGCCGGGCCCCGGCAGGGCGACGTACCCGGTCACCCCGTACCACCCGACCGTCGGCGCCACGCGGCTCACCGCCACCGACGCGGTCATCCACGGCGCGACGTATCTGCCGACGGTCGGCGGCGGGCGGATCAAGGTGCTGTGGGTGCACGCGGAGCGCATCGTGGCCCGCGACTACCACTTCGAGGTGACGGGCCCCGACGGGTCGACGCACGTCCTGGACGTACAGCTCGACATCCGGAACGTCGACGTCTACGCGACGTATCTGTCGGGCGCCGTCGAGATCCCGTTCCTCAAGGTCAAGACCCCGAAGATCTGCGTCGGCGCGGATGTCGTGCCCGCCAATCTGCCGGTCGCCGTCCGGCTCCCCGAGCTGACCATGGCGCCGGTGACGGCCGGTCAGGTCCTCGTCGACGCCGCCGATGTGCGCTACACCGTTCTCAGCAGCGCGCCACGCCGTTAGGAGGCGTCCATGGGCCGCTACAGCAGGCTCCGCGAGATCCGCCGGATGGATCCCGCCCGCGACTACGAGCACATCCACAAACTGATCTCGCAGTACGAGTTCCCGTGGGACTACGCACAGGGCGTCAGCATCGCCTTCCTGCGCGACTACGGCGTGCCGCGCATCTCCCAACTCCTCGACCGCACCCAGGAGTTCGAGCGGGCCGGACAGAAGCGGTACGACGACACGCTCCTGTTCGGGTTCGAGATGGCGCAGGACGGCTTCGACTCCGAGCGGGGCCGGGCCGCCGCCCGCCACCTCAACCGCATCCACGACAAGTACCCGATACCGAACGAGGACTTCCTGTACGTCCTCGCCACCACCGTCGTCGGGCCGAAGCGCTGGATCGACCGCTTCGGCTGGCGTCCGCTGTGCGCCACCGAGGCGGAGGCGCTCGCGCTGGTGGGGCACAAGATGGCGGGGATGCTGGCGATCGACGGCGCCCCGTCGACGTACGCCGGGTTCGAGAAGCTCCTCGACGACTACGAGGCGCAGATGTTCGCCTACGACCCGGCCAACCGCCGGGTCGCCACGGCGACGTTCCGCGTGATGGCCTCCTGGTACCCGCGCCCCCTGCGTCCCCTCGTGGCCCGGCTCTCCCTCGCGCTGCTCGACGGGCCCCTGCTCGACGCGCTGGGGTTCCGGGCGCAGCCCCGCTGGGTGCGGGCCGCCGCCGGGCGGGCGATCCGGGCCCGCTCGGCCTTCGTACGACTGCTGCCCGCGCGGCCCCACCGGTGGCCCGCGCTGCCCAAGCCCCGGTCGTATCCCTTCGGTTACACCCTCGACGACCTGGGTCCGCACTGGGCCCGGAGCCGGCCGGTGCGGCCGCTGCCCGACGAAGTACCCCTGGAGAGCTGACTCATGGCCACGTTCGCCGTACGTTCCCCCGCCACCGGCGACCTGCTCGGCGAGCATCCGGTGCACGGCCCCGAAGAGGTGGCCGACGCGGTCGCGCACGGCAGGGCGGCGGCCGCCGACTGGGCGCGCGTCGGCTGGGCGGGGCGGCGGACCCGGCTGCTCGCGTGGAAGCGGTCGCTCGCGCGGCGCATGGACGAGGTGGCCGACGCCGTCGCGGCGGAGACCGGCAAGCCGATGCCCGACGCGCGGTCCGAAGTGCTGCTCGCCCTGGTCCACTTGGACTGGGCCGCGCGCAACGCCCGCCGGGTCCTCCGGGTGCGCCGGGTGCCGTCCGGGCCGCTCGCCGTCCATCAGCGCGCGCTGCTCGGCCACCGTCCCCTGGGCGTCGTCGGCGTCATCGGGCCGTGGAACTACCCCGTCTACACACCCATGGGCTCGATCGGATACGCGCTCGCCGCCGGGAACGCCGTCGTCTTCAAGCCGTCCGAACTGACGCCGGGAACCGGTGAGTTGCTCGCTTCGACGTTCGCCGACGCCGTGCCGGACTGCGCGGGGCTGCTGCGCACGGTGACCGGTCCCGGTTCGACGGGGCGGGCGCTCGCGGAGTCCGGGGTCGACAAGCTGGCCTTCACCGGGTCGCCCCGGACGGCGCGCAAGGTCGCCGAGGTCTGTGCACGCTCGCTCACGCCCCTGCTCGCCGAGTGCGGCGGCAAGGACGCGGTGCTCGTGGGCGAGGGCGCGGACCTGGACGCGGCGGCGGAGGCGGTCGTGTGGGGCGCGATGGCGAACGCGGGCCAGACCTGCGCGGGCGTGGAGCGGGTGTACGCGGTGGCGTCGGTGCACGAGCGGCTGTGCGAGCTGATCGTCGCCAAGGCCCGGAACCTGACCGCGGGGCAGACCTACGGCCCGATGACGCTGCCCACCCAACTCGGCGTCGTGGAACGCCATATGAAGGAGGCCCTGTCGGCCGGTGCGCGGGCACCGCTCGGCGGCCCCGAGTCCGTCGCGGCGCCGTTCGTGCATCCGGTGGTCCTGGTGGACGTGCCGGAGGACTCGCCCGCGATGACGGAGGAGACCTTCGGCCCCGTCGTGGCGGTGAACCGGGTGCGGGACCTGGACGAGGCGGTGGAGCGGGCCAACGCGTCACCGTACGCGCTGGGCGCGGCGGTCTTCACCCGCTCGCGCGCCGTCGGCCGCGCGGTGGCGCAGCGGCTCGACTCCGGTGCGGTGTCGGTGGGTTCCGTCCTCGGCTTCGCGGCCGTTCCTTCGCTGCCGTTCGGCGGCACGGGCGAGTCGGGGTACGGGCGGATCCACGGTGCGGAGGGGCTGCGGGCGTTCGCGGTGCCGCGCGCGGTGACGGTCAAGCGGTTCGCGCCGTACGCCGATCTGACGTCGTTCGCCACGGATCCGGCGCGGGCGGCGCGGGCGGTGGAGCTGGCGCGCAGGCTGCACGCCAGGTTCTGAGGCGCCGCCCGCCGGACGGGCGCGGGCTCAGCTGTCGAGCAGCGGCACCAGATAGCGCCGTGCGAAGTCCCGTACGTGCGCCTCCTCTTCGAGCTCGAAGCAGCTCACGGGGTTGAGCAGGAAGGAGACCGTGATCCGCACCATCAGCTCGGCGACCGGCGTCGGGTCGCCCGTCGCCCTGCCCTCCGCGCGCCGGGCGCGGCGCAGCCGGTCGGTCAGATATCCGCGCATCGCGAGGAAGGCGGGGCCGCTCTCCAGGGTCAGGAACGGCAGCATCGTCTCCGGTTCGAGCCGCATCAGGCCGCCGATGAGCGGGTGTTCGCGGATGTGCCGCAGGACGACCACGAAACCCTCGACGATGCGGTCCTCCATCGAGGGCAGCGGGGCGACGGCCTCGTCGACCTCGGCCACGAAGCGGCGGTACTCGCGCAGCAGGCAGGCGGAGACCAGGGCGTCCTTGTTGCCGATGCGGCGGTACACCGTGACGCGGGAGACCCGGGCGCGCTTGGCGACGTCGTCGACGGTCGAGCGGCGCAGCCCGAACGTCGTGAACTGCTCGCGCGCCGCGTCCAGTATCTGCTCGGTCAGGGCGTCGGCCGGCGCCGCCGGGTCCAGCGCGCGCTCCATCATCGAATCCATGGGCCCTCCCCCTCGTCCCGCCCACTCAACCACAGCCACCGCCGCGGCTACACAGACACTAACTCAATCACTTTGTAACTACGCCCAGTCCAGGAGGGTTTCATGACGGTCGGCCTCACCCCGGAGCAGCGTGATTTCGAGACGGCGCTGCGGGACTTCGCCCAGCGCGAGTGCGGCACGCGCGAGCAGCGCGACGCCCTGACCGCCGGGTCGGCGGGCCGCCACTCCCCCGCCCTGTACGCGAAGCTCGCCGCGCTCGGCTGGCTGGGGGTGTGTCTGCCCGAGGAGTACGGCGGGGCGGGCGGCGGCATGACGGACGCCTGCCTGTTCCTGCGCGGGACGGCGCGCGGACTCGTCCCCGCGGGCGGCTTCGTCACCTCCGTCATCACCGCGAAGGCGTACGACAGGTTCGGCTCGGCGGCGCAGAAGAAGGCCGCGGTGGGCGGCGCCGTCGCGGGGCAGGTCCTGTCGATCGCGATGTCGGAGCCGGACGCGGGTTCGGACGTGGCGGCACTGCGCTGCCGGGCCGAACGGGCCCCGGACGGCGCCTGGTTGATCAACGGCCACAAGACCTGGATCTCCAACGCGCACCTGGCCTCGTACATCCTGCTGGTCGCCCGCACCGACGCGAGCGGGCCCAGGCACGAGGGCCTGACGATGTTCCATGTGCCCGCGGACACACCGGGGATCGAGGTGCGGGGCATCGACACGATGGGCGGCCGCGAGGTCAACGACGTGCACTTCACGGACGTACGGCTGCCCGCGGACGCGGTGGTGGGCGCCGCGGGGCGGGCGTGGCCGCAGCTGATGGCGGGGCTCAACGCGGAGCGGCTGTTCCTCGCGGCGAACATGCTGGGGCTCTCGGAGCGGATCCTGGACGACACCGTCACCTATGTGCGCGGACGTGAGCAGTTCGGCCGCCCGGTGGGCTCCTTCCAGGCGCTGCGGCACCGGATCGCCGACCTCGCCACCGAGATCGAGTGCGCACGGCTGCTCGTCTTCGACGTCGCCGCGCGGTGCGACGCCGAGCCGGAGCGGCTGTTCCCACGCGAGGCGTCGATGGCCAAACTGAAGGCCACCGAGACCGCGAAGCGGGCCGCGCTGGAAGGCATGCAGATGATGGGCGGCTACGGCTACGCCACCGAGTACGACATGGAACGGCATCTGCGGGCCGCCGTGGTGTCGACGGTGTACGGCGGCACGAGCGAGATCCAACGGGACATCATCGGGAAGAGTTTCGGGCTTTAGGGAACACCGCGGTGTCGGGGTGGCCGGCCCGTCAGCGTGCGGCCGCGTACGCGTCCAGGATGACGTCCACCACCGCGTCCGGTTCGCGCACCGTCGGGAAGTGGTCGCTGTGCGCGAGACGCACCAGACGGCAGCCCGGGATGCGTTCCGCCATCGTCTCGCACACCCTGATCACTCCGGGCTGGTCGTGCTCCGCGACGGCGAGGACGCACGGCACGTCCAGCTCCCCGAGCCGGTCGTAGGCGGGCGGGTCGGGCACCTGGTGCGGGACGACGGCGAACCACACGGGGACCACCGCCCTGAGATACGCCGTCACCTCGGGGTCGTCCCCGGTGCCCATCGTGGCGGAGGCGCTCTTCAGCAAGGACACGATGCCCTCCATGTCACCGGCCTGCCCGAGCCTGCCGACCTCGGCCATGAACTCCGGCGTGAGCGGCTCGTCGGCGCCGGTGACGGTCGGGACCACCAGGGCGAGGCCCGCCACCCTCGCGGGGTCGCGCAGCGCGAGACTGATGGCCGTCGCGCCGCCCATGCTCGACCCGGCAAGGACCGCGCGGGCGACGCCGAAGTGGTCGAGGACCGCGATCAGGTCCTCCACCAGGGAGAACGACGCGGTCGGGGCGGGCGACCTGCCGTAGCCGCGCGCGTCGAAGCGGATCACCCGGTGCCGCTCCGTGAGGCGCGGCAGGATGCCGTCCCAGATCCGGGAGTCGCCGACCCCGGGATGCAGCAGCACCAGCGGGAGCGCGTCGCCGCCCGTGCCGTCCGGGGCGCCCGAGTCCTGCGCCCACACTTCGCCGTCCTTCACCGACACCATGACGTCCATGCCCCGAGTCTCCAGGGGCTCGGGCGGCGCCGCCAGGGTGGATTCCGACGAAGCCGCGCATGCGCCGCAGCGCACCGGAGCGTGGGGACGGCGCGGGCGCGGGGCGTGCCTGATGGCGCGGCCTTGGGGTGCACGGGCGACGTCGCGGGGTCTTGCACGCACATCTGCGGCGCAGGGTGGGCGCCACCCGCACGCGACCTGATCCGCCGGACAGGCCCTAGCGGCCGGAACCCGTCGGCCCCGTGCCGGGTGCGGTGTCTCCCCCGGGGTTGCCCCTGGCGTCCGGCCCCGCGAGCAGCCCCGGGTTCGTGGCGGGTGCCGGGATCGGCTCGCCGACGATCCTGCTCGCCAGCTCGGAGGCCGCCTCGGAGACCCGGCCGCGCAGTTCGGCCTCGGCCTCGGCCCGCTCCGCCTCCACCCTGGCCTGCCCGGTGGCGACGAGTTCGGCGCGCTCGCGCAGGCCGTCGTCGCGGGCCGCAACGATCAGCCCGGCGCCCTTCTCGCGGGCGGTCTGGCGCACGCGCGCGGCCTCGCGGCGGGCCTCGGCGAGCAGCGCCTCGTGCTCGCCGCGGACCTGCTCGGCCGCTCGTCTGAGCTCGGCGGCGGGGCCTCCGGTGACGCCCCCGATGAGTATCGCCCGCTCCTCGAGGACGCGGTCGATACGGGGCAGGAGCCGTCCGATGAAGACGTGGACGACGCCCAACAGGACGGCGGCGACCGCCAGTTGCTCGATCTCGGGGTTGAGCGGTCCGAGTTTCATGGGAATGAGCTGCATGCCAGAGCCCTACCCGCTCATCCGTGCACAACAACGCACATCTGCACGGCAGTTGAGTGGGCCCGGTCACGCCCGCACCCCACAGGACCCGCCCCGCAGCGCGAGCCGCGCGGGCACCGGCTATCCGCTCAAGGACCGGGTGGGCGACGTCGAGGAGTTCATGGCGGCGGTGGCGCGCGTCGCGGACGGCGGGACGGTCGTCGACCCCGAGGTGGTGCGTCAGCTCCTCGCCCGCCGAAGGGACCCTCTGGAGCGCCTCACACCGCGCGAGCGCGAGGTGCTCGGGCTGATGGCGGAGGGCCGCTCGAACTCCGCGATCGCCCGCGCCCTGGCCGTCACCGACGCGGCCGTCGCCAAGCACATCACGAGCATCCTCCTGAAAGCCTCAGGGGCTGACGCCGGGAGCTCAGTCCCCGAAGTCGTACACCGTCACGGCGATCCCGCGTGCCGTGAGGCGCTCGGTTATCAGCGGCTCTATTCGGGACCACTTGCCGCCCGCGAGGCCGCAGCCGATGCGGGGCATGTGCACGGAGGCGCCGAGTTCAACGGCTTTGTCGGCGAGGGCCCTCAGGGCGGTGTCGATCGCCTCGTACCGGACGGGGACCCCCTTGCTGCCCGTCCGCATGCCGCGCTGGCCGATCATGTTGGCCACCCACAGGCCGCGGCCGACGTCCACGAACTGGACGGCGCCGAGGCCGAAGTCGTTCTGTGCACGCTCACGGTGCCACGTTCGGTACGCCTTCTCCGGCTCGGGCCAGCGGCGTGAGACGGCGAGGACGAAGCCCTTGCCCCAGCCCCCGAGGTCGTTGCAGACATGGGCGATCAGCTTGACGCCCTTGCCGAACGGCGCGGTGGCGTCACCCCGGACATATGTGATCTCCGACATGACGCCACCGTAGGCGCTGCCACTGACAGTGGCTCTGGACCCGCTACTTCGCGTCGGGTCCGCTCTTCATGAGGTCCTGCGTCTCGCGGTCGACCTTGCGCCGGCTCGCGTACCAGCCGGCGACGAGCGCCGCGCCCACGATCGGGATCAGGAAGAGCGTCTTGCGGCCGACCTCGGCGTCCTTCCACATCAGGCAGAGGACGGCGAGCAGGAACGCGATCGTCACGTACTCCGTGACGCCGCTGCCGGGGAGGCGGAACTTCGGCCGGGTGATCACGCCCTCCTTCGCGCGGCGCACGAAGGCCAGGTGGCAGACCATGATCATGATCCAGGTGCCGATGATGCCGAGCGATGCCACGTTCAGGACGATCTCGAAGGCCTGGTCCGGCACGATGCGGTTCAGGCCGACGCCGAGCACGCCGATCGAGGCGGTGAGCAGGATGCCGCCGTAGGGCACCTGGCTGCGGTTCATCTTGGCGGTGAACTTCGGGGCGGAGCCCGACATCGCCATGGAGCGCAGGATGCGTCCGGTGGAGTACAGACCGGAGTTCAGCGACGACATGGCCGCGGTGAGCACCACGAAGTTCATCACGTCACCGGCGGCCGGAACGCCGATCTTGGAGAGGACCGTCACGAACGGGCTCTGGTCGGCCGAGTACAGCGAGCCGGGCAGCAGCAGCGCGAGCAGCACGACGGAGCCGACGTAGAAGAGGCCCACGCGCCACATGATCGAGTTCACCGCGCGCGGGACGACCTTCTGCGGGTCCTTGGTCTCGCCCGCCGCGACACCGACGAGCTCGAGGGAGGCGTACGCGAAGACGACGCCCTGCATCACGATCACGACCGGCATGATGCCGTTCGGCATGAAGCCGCCGTGGTCGGTGATCATGTTCAGACCCGGCGTCTCGCCGCCCACCTTGTGCTGGCTGGCCAGCAGGAAGATACCGATGATCATGAAGGCGGTCAGCGCGGCCACCTTGATGATCGCGAACCAGAACTCCATCTCGCCGAAGTACTTCACCGAGATGAGGTTCACCGCGAGGACCACTCCGAGGGCGATCAGCGCGAGCAGCCACTGCGGGATGTCGGTGAAGAAGCTCCAGTAGTGGGTGTACAGGGCGATCGCCGTGATGTCGGCGATGCACGTGGTCGACCAGTTGAGGAAGTACATCCAACCGGCGAAGAACGCGCCCTTCTCCCCGAGGAACTCACGCGCGTACGAGACGAAGGAACCCGACGACGGACGGTAGAGCACCATCTCGCCGAGCGCCCTGACGACGAAGAACGCGAAGATTCCGCACACGAGGTACGCGACGGCGAGTGCGGGGCCCGCCGAGTTGAGGCGCCCGCCGGCCCCGAGGAAGAGGCCGGTACCGATCGCGCCACCGATCGCGATCATGTTGACGTGGCGGGCCTTGAGGTCCTTGCTGTATCCGGCGTCTCCCGCGTCCGCGGGGGCCTGCGACGCATCCGTGCGGGATGCGTCCAGGGCGGCCGAATCTACGGCTTCCTTGCTCACGTGGTGGATCTACTCTCTGGTGCCCGGAAGAGCTCCGGGGTCCGGATGTGCTCCGGCCCGCGACACCCCTGACGCGCGCGGACCGACGGGACACCTTCCCCCAGAGATCACCTCGCACGCGGTGGCGCACGTCACATAGCGGCACTTCTCACATGGTGGTCAAGGGGTGTACAGGGAATTGATGACCTGCTCGTACTTTGCGCGGATGACGCGGCGGCGCAGTTTCAGGGACGGTGTCAGCTCGCCGGTCGCCGGTCCCCACTCCTCGTCGAGGAGGCGGTAGCGCTTGATCTGCTCGGTGCGGTTCAGGCGCGCGTTGGCCGCCTCGACGGCGCGGGCCACCTCTTCCTGTACGGCCGCGCTGGCCGTCAGATCGCCGGTGATCCCGCGCGCGGCGGCCCAGACGGGCGCCATCTCCGGGTCCAGGACGAGCAGCGCGACCAGATAGGAGCGGCCGTCGCCGTGCACGAGGGCCTGGCCGATCAAGGGGTGCTCCTTGAGCGTGTTCTCGACGAGGGCGGGTGAGACGTTCTTGCCCGTCGAGGTCACGATCATTTCCTTCTTGCGGTCGGTCAGCCAGAGGAAGCCGTCCTCGTCGATCCGCCCGATGTCGCCGGTGGCGAACCAGCCCTCCGCGTCACAGGCGCCGTCGACGCCGCCGTCGGGCCGCAGATAGCCGTCGAAGACCGTCGCACCGCGCACGAGGATCTCGCCGTCCTCGGCGATGCGCACCTCAAGGCCTTCGACGGGGCGGCCCACCGAGCCGAGGCGGAACGCGTCGGGGCCGTTGGACGTGACGACACCCGCGGTCTCGGTCAGGCCCCACGCATCCATGATCACCAGGCCGAAGCCCGCCCAGAAGCGGGCGACGTCCACCGGCATCGGCGCGGACGCGCTCGCGGCCCACACCAGGCGGTCGAACCCGGCGAGCGTGAGCAGCGGGTCGAGCACCTTCTCCTTGGCCTCCTGGTACGCCGCCGCGAGCTCGGCCGACGGTTCCTCGCCCCGCTCGCGGCAGGCGACACGCGCGCGTGCCGTCTCGTTCGCCGCCTCGATGGTCCGCCGCTGCTCCTCGGGCAGCCCGGCGAGCACGGCCTTCACGGATGCGGAGAGCTTCTCCCACACGCGCGGGACCCCGAAGAACTGGAAGGGGTGCAGCTCGCGCACGGTGGCGGCCACCTGGGCGGGGTCCGCGCACAGGTAGGCGTGCGCGGCCCGGAGCACCGGCAGGTAGATGCCGAGCATGCGCTCCGCGATGTGCGCGAAGGGCAGGTAGCAGATGTGGCCCGCGTGCTCGGGGAACTGGGCGACGGCGTCCAGGGCGACGCCGTCGAGGACGATGTTGCGGTGGGTGAGCTGGACGCCCTTGGGGTCGCCTGTGGTGCCGGAGGTGTAGACGACGGTGAGCGGGTCGGTGGCGCGGATCGAGCGCCATGCCTTCTCGAAGGCGTCGGGGTTGAACAGGCGGCCGCCGGTGGCGTGCGGGGAGCCGTACGTACGGTGGGTGCCCGCCGCGGCCGCCTCCACCACGACGAGCCGCTCCAGGGGGGCCGTGGCGTCGGCCAACAGGGGCTCCCAGCGCGGCAGTTCGGCGGCGCCCTCGACGATCGCGAAACGGGCGCGGCTGTGCCGGACGATGTGCGCGACCTGTTCGGGAGCCGCGGTGCCGTAGACGGTCACGGGGACGGCACCGAGATGGGTCAGGGCGAGGTCGCTCAGCCAGTGCTCGGGGCGGTTGCCCATCATCATCAGGACGTGCTCGCCGCGTTCGACGCCCAGCGCCTGGTAACCCGCGGCGAGGACGCCGACCTTGCGCCGCACCTCGCGCCAGGTGAGCGTCGTCCACTCCTCCCCCGACCGCCAGGAAAGAGCGGGAAGATCTCCGTGGTCCTCGGCATTGCGGAGCAGCAGAGCGGGGAGCGTGACGTCGGTGAGGTCCCCGGGAAGTCGCGGGATCGTGGTCATGACCGCCTCCTGGCGCCATCGGCTGAGCGTGAGCGGATGCGTGCGTGAGGAGCAAGTGACTGGCCCGGAGGGTTTCACAACACTGGTGTGCCAGCAATACTGTTGCACCGGATTGGTGCACAGCCGGGGAGGCACCGGATCGCGCGCCAACGGGGAGACGTCCGGAGCCGACCGGGGAGGGAGGGCGCCGCCATGACGACGGGCACCGAGAGCGTGCCGGCGAACGCCGATGAGCCGACGTTCACGGTCGACGAACTGGCCGCGCGCGCGGGCGTCACGGTCCGCACGATCCGCTTCTACAGCACCAAGGGCCTGTTGCCGCCGCCGGTGATCGGCCCGCGCCGCGTGGGGCACTACGGCCCGGAGCACCTGTCCCGGCTCGCGCTCATCGAGGAGCTGCAGCACCAGGGCATGACGCTCGCCGCGATCGAGCGCTATCTGGAGCAGCTGCCCGCGGATCTGAGCGCGCACGATCTGGCCATCCACCGCGCCCTGGTGGCGAGTTGGGCGCCGGACGCGGCCGAGGACGTCTCGCGGGCCGAGCTGGAGCGCAGGGCGGGCCGGGCGCTGGACGAGGCGGATCTGGACCGGCTCACGGCGATGGGCGTGACCGCGCGGACCCCGGCCCCGGGGACGTACCGCGTGGATCCGGGCCTGCTGCGCCTCGGGGTGCAGCTCCTCGACGTACCCATCGCGCACGAGACGATCCTGGCGGCCCGCACGGTCTTGATGGAGCACACGCGCTCGGCCGCGCACGAGCTGTCCCGGCTCTTCCGCGACGAGGTGTGGGGCCCCTACCGGGACCGCGAGTCGGACCCGGAGCACGTGGCGGCGATGCGGTCGCTCTCGGCCCATATGCAGCCGATGGTGGTGCAGGCGCTGGTGACCGCGTTCCAGCGCTCGCTCAAGGAGGAGCTGCGGGGGTGGCTCAAGGAGGGGTGAGCCACCCCCTCAACCGCCTTACGCCACCGTGATGTCGGCACCGGAGGCAGTCGGCTCCTGCCCCTTCGTGGCCTGCGCGAGCCGCACGGCGAACACCTCGGAGAGCTTCTTCAGGTCCCCTTGCGTCGAGGCCTTGGCGGCGGTGTCCCGGACCTCCAGCGTGCCGACGTAGCGCCCCTGGAAGATCACGATCGTCTGCGTGTTCTTCTTGGCGGGCGTCTTGTACGTGTAGGCGACGCTGTCGGCGCCCCGGTGGGGCCCGGCCAGGATCGTGAGCTCGTGCTTGTTGTTGCGCACGTAGCTGTCCCAGGCGGTGAAGGCGCGCTGCGCGGCGCGGTCGTTGCGGTACACGATCAGGTCGTAACTGGCACCCTCGGCCTTGTCGTTGCTGCGGTAGCCGACCTGTCCGTTGGCGACGGCGCCCTTGCACTTGCCGCCCGGGTCCTTGCACACCGAGGGCGCCTTGGCGCGGCTGTGCAGCTCCGTGCCGACGTCGCGCAGGGCGGCGGGCATGGTGTCGCGGGGCGGCAGGATGGCCTCGGCCTCCTGGGCGCCGCTCAGGGAACCCGCGCCCTTCCCCTTGCCCGCGGATCCGCTGCTCGTGCCGCCGCCCGTCGTGCCGCCGATGGTGCGGCTGTGCGAACTCGACGAGCCGCGCTTGTGCTTCTTCTTGTCCTTCTTGCCCCCGCAGCCCGTCAGGGCCAGCGAGAGAACCAGCACTCCGACGCCGACTGCCCGCGTCGTTCCCCCAGTCGTGAACCGCACTGCGGCCACCTTCCACTTGTCGTGATCATGCCGTACGGCAGAATACGACGCGGTGGAAGAGCCTCCGGTTCCACCCCTGACCAGGCAGAACCGAAGGCCCCAGCACGGATCAGGCGTCGCTGAACTTCTCGCCCTTCTCGGCCTTTTCGACCAGCAGCGCGGTCGGCAGGAACCGGTCGCCGTAGCGCTCGGCGAGCTCACGCGCGCGTGCCACGAAGCCGGGCAGGCCGCCCTCGTAGCCATTGATGTACTGGAGCACACCGCCGGTCCAGCCGGGGAAGCCGATGCCGAAGATGGAGCCGATGTTCGCGTCGGCCACCGACGTCAGGACGCCCTCCTCGATCAGGCGCACGGTGTCGAGCGCCTCGGAGAAGAGCATCCGCTCCTGCATGTCCTTGAACGGGATCTCGTGCCCGGGCTTGGTGAAGTGCTCGCGCAGGCCCGGCCAGAGACCGGCGCGCCTGCCGTCCACGTACTCGTAGAAGCCCGCTCCCCCGCTCCTGCCGGGACGCTCGAACTCGTCGACCATGCGGTCGATGACGACGTCCGAGGGGTGGCCCGGCCAGCTGCCGCCCGCCTCCTCGACGGCCTTCTTCGTCTCGTTGCGGATCTTCCGGGGCAGTGTGAGCGTCAGCTCGTCCATCAGCGAGAGGACCTTCGCCGGGTAACCTGCCTGGGCCGCCGCCTGCTCGACGGACGCGGGCTCGATGCCCTCGCCGACCATCGCGACACCCTCGTTGATGAAGTGCCCGATGACGCGCGAGGTGAAGAAGCCGCGCGAGTCGTTGACGACGATCGGCGTCTTGTTGATCTGGCGCACCAGGTCGAAGGCGCGGGCAAGCGCCTCGTCCCCGGTCCGCTCGCCCTTGATGATCTCGACGAGCGGCATCTTGTCGACGGGCGAGAAGAAGTGCAGTCCGATGAAGTCGACCGGACGCTCGACGCCCTCCGCGAGCAGGGTGATCGGCAGCGTCGAGGTGTTGGAGCAGAGCAGCGCGTCCGGCTCGATGACGTGCTGGATCTCCTGGAACACCTTGTGCTTGAGCGAGGTGTCCTCGAAGACCGCCTCGATCACTGCGTCACAGCCCGCGAGCGCCTGCGGGTCCGCGGTGGGCGTGATGCGGGCGAGCAGCGCGTCCGCCTTCTCCTGGCTCGTACGCCCCTTGGCGACCGCCTTGGCGCAGAGCTTCTCGGAGTAGCCCTTGCCCTTGGCCGCGGCCTCGGCGGAGACGTCCTTGAGGACGACCTCGATGCCCGCGCGCGCGCAGGAGTACGCGATGCCCGCGCCCATCATGCCCGCGCCGAGCACGGCGACCTTGCGTACGGTTTTGGGCTCGATGCCCTTGGGGCGGTTGGCGCCGGAGTTGACGGCCTGGAGGTCGAAGAAGAACGCCTGGATCATGTTCTTGGCGATCTGGCCCGTGACCAGCTCGGTGAAGTACCGGGCCTCGATGGTCAGCGCGGTCTCGAAGTCGACCTGGGAGCCCTCGACGGCCGCCGCCATGATGTTGCGCGGGGCCGGGTAGGGGGCGCCCGCCGTCTGCTTCTTGAGGTTGGCGGGGAAGGCGGGCAGGTTCGCCGCGAACTTCGGGTGGGCCGGGGTGCCGCCCGGGATGCGGTAGCCGGGCTTGTCCCAGGGCTGCTGCGACTCGGGGTTGGCGTCGATGAAGGCGCGGGCCTTCTCGATCATCTCCTCGGGCGTCGCGGCCAGTTCATGGACCAGGCCGTTCTCCAGGGCGCGCTTCGGGTTGTACTGGGTGCCCTGGAGGAGCACCTTCAGGAGCGCGTCCGTGATGCCCATGAGGCGTACGGTGCGGGTGACGCCGCCGCCCGCGGGCAGCAGGCCCAGGGTGACCTCGGGCAGGCCGATCTTGGAGCCCGGGGCGTCGAGGGCGACGCGGTGGTGCGAGGCGAGGGCGATCTCGTAACCGCCGCCGAGCGCCGCGCCGTTGATGGCCGCGACGACCGGCTTGCCGAGGGTCTCGATGCGGCGCAGCGAGTTCTTGATCGCGGTGCCGGTGTCGAACGCCTCCTGGGCGTTCTCCGGGCCGACCTTGATCATGTCCTTGAGGTCGCCGCCCGCGAAGAAGGTCTTCTTGGCGGACGTGTAGATGATGCCGCGGATCGAGCCCTGTTCGGCCTCCGCGCGGTCGGCGATCGCCGCGATGGAGTCCTTGAACGCCTGGTTCATGGTGTTCGCGGACTGGTTGGGGTCGTCGAGGACGAGGGTGACGACGCCGGTGGCGTCCTGTTCCCATCGGATGGTCGTGCTCTCGGTCATGTCTGTGTCTCCGTGAAGTCTGTGGCAGGCGGAAGCTGGGGAGGGCGGCGGGGTCTCATCGCCGGTTGACCGCCGGTGGGGGCTGGTCGCGCAGTTCCCCGCGCCCCTGAGGCATGCGGCTGCGCCGCGCCTCATGAGGCGCACGGAGTGCGCCCTTCAGGGGCGCGGGGAACTGCGCGAGCAACCACGACGCACCCGCGGTCGGCGACGCACCCCGGACCCCTACGGCGAGAAGCCCTACAGCCGTTCCACGATCGTCGCGATGCCCATGCCCCCGCCCACGCACAACGTGGCCAGCCCGTACCGGAGGTCCCGCCGCTCCAGCTCATCGACGAGCGTGCCCAGGATCATCGCCCCGGTCGCGCCCAGCGGATGCCCCAACGCAATCGCGCCGCCGTTGACGTTGACCTTGTCCAGGGACAGCCCCATGTCCTTGACGAAGCGCAGGACGACCGCGGCGAACGCCTCGTTGATCTCGACGAGGTCGATGTCGTCGATGGTGAGCCCCGCCTTGGCGAGCGCCTTGCGCGTGGCGGGCGCGGGCCCGGTGAGCATGATCAGCGGCTCGGATCCGGAGACGGCCACGGAGACGATCCGCGCGCGCGGGGTGAGGCCGTAGCGCTCGCCGACCTCCTTCGTGCCGACGGCGACCAGCGAGGCGCCGTCGACGATGCCGGAGGAGTTGCCCGCGTGGTGGACGTGGTCGATCTGCTCGACCCAGTGGTACTTCTGCAGCGCGACCGCGTCGAAGCCGCCCATGTCGCCGATGTCCTTGAAGGACGGCTTCAGCTTCGCGAGGGAGTCCGCGGTGGTGCCGGGCCGCATGTGCTCGTCGTGGTCGAGGACGACCAGGCCGTTGCGGTCCTTGACCGGGACGACGGACCGGTCGAAGCGCCCGTCCTTCCAGGCGGCGGCCGCGCGCTCCTGGGAGAGCGCCGCGTACTCGTCGACGTCACGGCGGCTGAAGCCCCCGATGGTGGCGATCAGGTCGGCGCCGATGCCCTGGGGCGCGAAGTCGGTGTCCCAGTTGGTCATCGGGTCGTTGAACCAGGCGCCGCCGTCGGAGGCCATCGGCACCCGCGACATCGACTCGACGCCGCCCGCGAGCACGAGGTCCTCCCAGCCCGAACGGACCTTCATCGCGGCCAGGTTGACGGCCTCCAGGCCCGAGGCACAGAAGCGGTTCTCCTGGACGCCCGCGACCGTGTCCGGCAGTCCGGCGGCGATGGCGGCGATGCGCGCGATGTCGGAGCCCTGGTCGCCGACGGGACCGACCACACCGAGGACGATGTCGTCGATGGCGGCCGGGTCGAGGCCGGGGAAGCGGGCCTGGATCTCGTGGATCAGGCCGACGACGAGGTCGATCGGCTTGGTGCCGTGCAGGGCCCCATTGGCCTTGCCGCGTCCGCGCGGGGTGCGGATCGCGTCGTATACGTACGCTTCGGTGGTCACGCGTGAGCCTTTCGGAGTCTTCAGCGGGTTCAGCGGGTTCAGCGGGTTCAGCGGGTTCTGCGGGTTCAGCGGGTTCAGCGGGATTCCGCGGGGTTCTGGAGGGTCAGCCGAGGAGGGAACGACCGATGATCTCCTTCATGATCTCGGTCGTGCCTCCGTAGATGGTCTGGATGCGTCCGTCGGTGAAGGCCCTGGCCACGCGGTACTCACTCATGTAGCCGTAGCCCCCGTGCAGTTGGAGACACCGGTCGGCGACCCGCTTCTGCAGCTCCGTGGCCCACCACTTCGCCATCGACGCGTGCGCCGCGTCGAGTTCCCCGTTCGAGTGATCGACGATGCACCGGTCGAGGAACGTGCGGGTGACGGCGCACTCGGTGGCCATCTCCGCGATCTCGAACCGGACGTGCTGCAGCTTGGCGAGCGGCCGCCCGAAGGCCTCACGCTCCTTCACATACGTCGTGGTGATCTCCAGGAGGTGCTCGGCGGCGGCGATCCCCGCGACGGCGATGCCCATGCGCTCCTGCGCGAGGTTCGTCATCAGGTGGATGAAGGCGCCGTTGAGCTCGCCGAGCAGATTCTCCTTGGGGACGCGTACGTCGTTGAAGAACAACTCGGCGGTGTCCTGGGACTTCTGGCCGATCTTGTCGAGGTTGCGGCCGCGCTCGAAGCCCGCCATGCCGCGCTCGACGACCAGCAGGGACAGGCCGTGCGCGCCGCCCTCGGGGGACGTCTTGGCGACGACGATGACGAGGTCGGCGAGGATGCCGTTCGAGATGAACGTCTTGGATCCGTTCAGGACCCAGTGGTCGCCCCGGTCCTCGGCGCTGGTGCGGATGCCCTGGAGGTCGGAGCCCGCGCCCGGCTCGGTCATCGCGATGGCCGTGATGGTCTCGCCGGAACAGAAGCCGGGCAGCCAGCGCCGCTTCTGCTCGTCGGTGGCGAGGGAGGTCAGATAGGGGCCGATGATGTCGTTGTGCAGGCCGACGGCGAGCCCGGCGGCGCCCGCGCGCGTGAACTCCTCGGCGAGCACGGCGGCGTAGCGGAAGTCGTCGTTGCCGCCGCCCCCGTACTCCTCGGGGACGGCGAGGCCGAGCAGCCCCTGCTTGCCCGCCGCGCGCCACGCGTCGCGGGAGACGATGCCGTCCTTCTCCCACTGCTCGTAGTGCGGGAGCACCTCCTTGGCGAGGAAGGTGCGGACGGTCTCGCGGAACGCGTCGTGCTCGGCGGAGAAGATCTGCCGTTTCATCTGTACGTGGCCTCCTGGGGCCTGGAGCCGGTCCGGCCGGCCCTAGAGCCAGCCCTTGACGGTTTCGATCGACTTGGCGGGTTCGGGGCCGACGGGGATGACGTTGAGCATGGTGACGCCCGCCGCGCGGAACGCCTCGACGCGCTCGCGCACATAACCCTCGGGCCCGCACAGCGACATGAGCTCGCAGAACTCGTCCGGGACGGCGGCCTCGGCCTCCTTCTTCTTCCCCGCGAGGTAGAGCTCCTGGATGCGCGCGGCCTCCTTCTCGTAGCCGTACGCGACCGCGACGTCGTTGTAGAAGTTCCTCCCCTTGGCGCCCATGCCGCCTACGTAGAGGGCGATCATGGGGCGCGCGAGATCGCGTGCGGCCGCCGCGTCGGGGCCGATGGCGAGCAGTCCCCCGGCGACGGTCTCCAGCGGCCCGAGGGCCGGATCGCGCTTCTCCTTGCCCTCGGCGAGCGCGGCACCCCACACCTGGTGGGCCTTTTCCGGGAGGAAGAGGGTGGGCAGCCAGCCGTCGGCGACCTCGGCCGTCATGCGGACGTTGGCGGGGCCCAAGGAGGCGACGTACAGCGGGACTTCCGCGCGCACCGGCCTGGTGAGGATCTTCAAGGGCTTGCCGAGCCTGCCGCCCTTCTCCGGAGGCAGCGGCATGTCCGTGATGCCGTGGTGGTCGATCACCTCGCGGCGCAGGATGCGGCGGGTCAGCTCGATGGCCTCGCGGGTGCGGCCGATGGGCTTGTCGTACGCCTTGCCGTGCCAGCCCTCGACGACCTGCGGGCCCGACGCGCCGAGGCCGATGATCGCGCGGCCGCCGGAGATCGCGTCGAGGCCCGCGGCGGTCTGGGCGATCAGGGCAGGGGTGCGCGAGTACACGTTGAGAATGCCGGCGCCGATCCTCATGCGCTCCGTGCGCGCGGCCAAGTAGCCCATGATCGTGGGCGAGTCGAAGCCGTACGCCTCCGCGACCCACACCGCGTCGAGTCCCGCGGACTCCAGGGCGGCGACGGAGTCGGCGGCCTCGCGCGGGTCGGCCGCGTAGGCGAGGGGTGAGGAAAGCTCCATCAGTCGTCTCCCTTGTCGTCGGTCACGAGGGCCGGTACGCCCCAGTCGCGGGCCACGGCGGCGGTGTCGGCGCCGGGCTGCGCGGGGCCGCCGCGCACCTGCGTGGGCGTCGCGGAGAAGCGCGGTGCGGGGGCGGGCTGGGTGATGCCGCCGTGGTCGGTGAAGGTGCCGCGCGCGGCGAGATGCGGGTGGTCCGGCGCCTCGCGCAGCGAGAGCACGGGCGCCACGCACGCGTCGGAGCCCTCGAAGAGGGCCGTCCACTCGTCGCGCGTCCGTTCCTTGAAGCGCGCGGCGACGGCCTCGCGCAGCTCGCCCCAGCGGGCCAGGTCCTTGCGGGCGGGGGCGGCATCGGTGAGGCCGAGCAGCGCGATGAACTCGTCGTAGAACTGCTGCTCCAGGGAGCCGACGGCCATGTAACCGCCGTCCGCGGTCTCGTAGTTGCCGTAGAAGGGGCAGCCGCCGTCGAGGAGGTTGGCGCCGCGCCGGTCCTGCCAGCCGCCGGCCGCGAGCATGCCGTGGATCATCGCGGAGAGGTGGGCGGCGCCGTCGACGATCGCGGCGTCCACGACCTGCCCCTCGCCGTGCACGCGCGCGTGGTGCAGTGCGGCGAGGATGCCCACGACGAGGTAGAGCGAGCCGCCCGCGTAGTCGCCCACGAGGTTCGCGGGGATCGCGGGCGGCTCGTCCGGGTTGCCGATCATGCCGAGGGTTCCGGTGATCGCGATGTACGCGATGTCGTGCCCGGCGCGCTGCGCGAGCGGTCCTTCCTGGCCCCAGCCGGTCATCCGGCCGTAGACGAGCGCCGGGTTGCGGGCGTGGCAGGAGGCGGGGCCGACGCCGAGGCGCTCGGCGACGCCGGGCCGGTAGCCCTCGATGAGGACGTCGGCGCGCTCGACCAGGTCGAGGACGCGTGCGGCGCCGTCGGCCGCCTTCAGGTCGATGATCACGGAGCGCTTGTTGCGGTTGGTGACGTCGTACTCGGGATCGATCGCGAGCCCGCCGCCGCCGGGGCGGTCGACGCGTACGACATCGGCGCCGAGGTCGGCGAGGAGCATGGCCGCGAACGGGCCGGGCCCGATGCCCGCCAGCTCCACCACGCGCACCCCGGCGAGCGGACCGTGAACGCCCTTGCCTGGCACTGCCATTGAGCCCCCAGCGCTATGACACAACTGATGTAACACCAGTGATGCTAAGAACGTGTTCCACTGTGCACAAGCCCTTGACGAGCAAGCGCTTAGCCAATTCTGGGCCGCCGACGGACACCGGCCGTGCGGCGCCTAGCCTGACGTCATGGATTCCGTACTGGTCAGCGCGTGTCTGCGGGGTGTGCCGTGCCGTTACGACGGCCGTGACAAGGCGTCGCCGGAGGTCGACGACGCGCTGGCGGGCCGCGCGGTCGTCCCGTTCTGCCCGGAGGTCGCGGGCGGTCTGCCGACGCCGCGCCGCCCCGCCGAACTCGTCGGCGGCGACGGGCACGACGTCCTGGACGGCCGCGCCCGCGTCGTCGAGGACACCGGACGCGACGTGACCGCCGAGTTCGTGGCGGGCGCGCGGCGCGCCCTGGCCGCCGCGCACGCCGGCGGCTGCGCCGAGGCACTGCTCATGCCGCGCAGCCCTTCGTGCGGGCGCGGATCGGTGTACGACGGCACGTTCGGCGGCGAGCTGGTGACGGGCGACGGGGTCACCGCGGCACTGTTCGAACGGAACGGGATCACGGTGCGACCGGCACTACAATCCAGCCCCCCAGGAGCGGGACCAGAATCCACCCCCTCCGACACCCAAGGAGCGGGACCAGAATCCAGCCCCTCCGGCGTTTGAGGAGCGGGGTCCGGGGCAGAGCCCCGGGGGCCACCCACGGATCCGGCTCAAGGCCCAGGGGCCAGCCACGGCGGAGAGGTGCCATGACCAGCCAGACCAGCCAGCACAGCAAGACCGGCGAGAAGCGCAAGCACACGGACCGCCCGTACGACATCGTGCTCTTCGGAGCCACCGGCTTCGTGGGGGCGCTGACCGCCGAGTACCTGGCCGCGCACGCACCCGAAGGGCTGCGCTGGGCCGTCGCGGGCCGCGACACGGAGAAGCTGGCGCGGCTCAGGGACCGGCTCGCCGACGCCCACCCGGGGTGCGCCGAACTCCCGCTCGTCCAGGCCGATGTGGCCGACCCCCCGAGCCTGCGGGCGATGGCGGGCGACGCGCGCGTGGTCGCCACGACCGTCGGCCCCTATCTGACGTACGGCCAGGAGCTGGTCGCCGCGTGCGCCGAGGCGGGCACGGACTATCTCGACCTGACCGGTGAGCCCGAGTTCGTCGACCTGATGTACGTGCGGCACGACACCCGCGCGCGGGAGAGCGGCGCACGCCTCGTCCACGCCTGTGGCTTCGACTCGGTCCCGCACGACCTGGGCGCGTACTTCACCGTCAAGCAGCTGCCCGAGGGGGTGCCACTGCGCGTCGACGGCTTCGTACGGGCGGGCGCGCAGTTCTCCGGCGGCACCTTCGCCTCCGCGCTCAACCAGTTCGGGCGCGGCCCGCAGATGCTGGCCGCCGCGAAGGACCGGCGGCGGCACGAGCCGCGCCTGGTGGGACGCAAGGCGTACGCCCCGCCGAGCGCGCCCCGGTACGCGAGCGAGGTCGGCGCGTGGGCGCTGCCGCTGCCGACGATCGACCCGCAGGTGGTGCAGCGCTCGGCGCGGGCCCTCGACCGGTACGGTCCCGACTTCCGCTACCGGCACTACGCGGCCGTGAAGTCGCTGCCGGTCGCGCTCGGCGCCCCCGCGGCGCTGGCCGGTGTGCTCGCCGCGGCCCAACTTCCGCCCGCGCGCCGCTGGTTGTCGGCCCGCATCAAGCCCGGCGAGGGGCCGAGCGAGGAACGCCGCGCCAAGTCGTGGTTCTCGGTCCGCTTCGTCGGCGAGGGCGGCGGCACGCGGGTCTACACCGAGGTGTCGGGCGGCGACCCCGGGTACGACGAGACGGCGAAGATCCTCGCCGAGTCGGCGCTCTGCCTGGCGCTCGACGAGCTGCCCGAGGTGGCGGGGCAGGTCACCACGGCGGTCGCCATGGGCGACGCGCTGCTCGACCGGCTCACCGCCGCGGGGATCGGCTTCCGGGTCGCGGCGGTGCGCTGAGCCCGCTCGCGGCAGGGGCCCGGCTGCGTCAGGCGTCGACGGCCCGGCGCAGCGCCGCCCGGCACAGGGCGTCCGCGCGCCGCGTCGACTCCGGCAGGCGGTAGCGCGGCGTCAGGGCCAGCGTGTGGGCGCAGGCGGTGTCCAGGTCCACCCGGTGGCCCGCCGAGACGAACACCGGCTTGACGTCCGCGCGGGTCCGCAGCGCCCTGCCGACCTCCTCCGCACCGTCGAGCAGCGGCGCCGCGCTGCCCCGCGCCGCCCGCGGAGCCTCGTACGTGAAGGTGAAGGGGTTCTTGGCGACGCCCATCGTGGGCAGTCCGGTCAGCACGCCGAGGTGGCTCGCGAGGCCGAAGCGGCGCGGGTGCGCGATGCCGTAGCCGTCGCAGACGACGAGCCCCGGGTCCGCGGTCAGTCCGTCGAGCGCCGCGAGAACCGTGGGGATCTCGCGGAACGCCAGCAGGCCCGGCACGTAAGGGAAGGCCACCGTGCCCACCGCGGTGGCCTCCTCGACGACGTCGAGCGTGCCGCCGTCCAGGACGACGACGGCCGCGGCGACGATGTCCCGCTCGTCGTCGTAGGCGACGTCCACCCCCGTGACGTGTCCCTGCCCCGGCGGCGGGCCCGGCTCGTCGAGGACGACGCGGGCGCGCAGTTCGTCCTGGACGGCGCGGGCCGTCCGCTCGTCGGTGGGCCAGTCGGAGGGCGGCGCATAGCTGGTCATGGTGCGGATCAGCCTAGTTGGCCGGATGCGCGGGGAGCATCGAGGGGCCGACCGGCATCAAAGAAGCGTAAAGATTGCCGGGATCCGGCAATGACCGGTTCCGTCCGTGCATGCCAGGATCGTCCCGTACCGAGGTGAACGGCATGACGGGGGGAAGTGGTCCGATGACGGTGTTTCTGGGTCTCGGCATCGCGGGGGTCGTGCTGCTGGTCCTCTCGCTCGTCCTCGACGGGGTCCTCGAAGGACTCTTCGGCGGAGCGGGAGTTCTCGACGGGCTCTTCGACGGGCTCCTGTCACTTCCGGTCATCGCCGGGTTCGTGTCGATGCTCGGCTTCGGCGGGGCGATCGCGCTCGGCACCACCGGGCTCGGCGCCGGACCCGCCACCGCCGTGGGGGTCGGCGCCGGGACCGGGGCGGCATGGCTGACCTGGAAGGTCACCCGGGCCCTGATGCGCGACCAGACCGCGCGCACGCCCCGCGGCGACGACCTCGTGGGCAGCGCGGGTTCCGTGGTCACCGCGATCCCGGCGGACGGCTACGGCGAGGTGCTGCTCCGACTCGCCGGCCAGCCGGTGAAGTTCGCGGCCCGCAGCTCCGCCGCCGTGCCGCGGGGCGCCGAGATCTGGGTCGACGAGACCCTTTCGCCCACCTCGGTGGCGGTCCGGCCCGTGCAGCGCTGAGCCCGGCCGCGGCGGCGCGCGGCGGCAACGGGCCGCGGGCGCCGCAACCGAAAGACGTACGCAACCGATCTGCCGTCCCCCGGGAGGCAGGGGGGAATTCGCCATGAGTCCAGTCCTGACCGCCGTCGTCGGAGTCGTCGTACTCCTCGTCCTGTTGGCGCTCGTCGTCATCACCCGCTACAAGGTCGCGGGGCCGAGCGAGGCCTTCATCGTGACCGGGCGGCGCGGCAAGAAGTCCACCGATCCGGACACCGGCCGCGTGATGACCGACAACAGCGGCCAGAAGGTCGTGGTCGGCGGCGGCGTCTTCGTCGTGCCGTTCGTGCAGCAGAAGTTCACGCTCGACCTCTCCTCGCGGCACATCCCGATCGCGGTGCGCGGCGCGGTCACGCTGCGCGGTGTGAAGGCCAACCTCGAAGGCGTCGCCATCGTCAAGGTCGGCGGCACCGAGGACTCGATAAGGGCCGCGGCCCAGCGGTTCCTCGTGCAGCAGGACGGCATCGTCGGCTTCACCCAGGAGGTGCTCTCCGGCGCGCTGCGCTCCATCGTGGGGCGGATGTCGGTGGAGGACATCATCCGGGACCGCGCCGCGTTCGCGGGGCAGGTCGCCGAGGAGGCGGAGGCCAGCCTGTCCGGGCAGGGCCTGGTCCTCGACGCCTTCCAGATCCAGGACATCACCACCGAGGGCTCCTACCTGGAGGACCTCGGGCGCCCGGAGGCGGCCCGCGCCAAGCAGGAGGCCGACATCGCGGAGGCCGTCGCCCGCAGGGCCGCCGAGCAGGCACGCCTGAAGGCCGAGGAGGAGATCGCGGTCGCCCAGCGGACGTTCGCGCTCAAGCAGGCCGAGATCAAGGCCGAGACGGACGAGGCGTCGGCGCGGGCCGGGGCCGCGGGGCCGCTCGCCGAGGCGGCGCGCCAGCAGGAGGTCCTCACCGAGCAGGAGAAGGTCGCCAAGCGCCAGGCCGCGCTGACCGACAGCGAGTTGGACACGCAGGTCCGCAAGCCCGCCGACGCCGCGCGCTACCAGGCCGAGCAGGAGGCGGAGGCCCGCAGGATCGGCCTGGTCAAGCAGGCCGAGGCGGACGCCGAGCGGGCCCGGCTCACCGGTGAGGGCGAGAAGGCGCAGCGTGCCGCGCTCGCCGACGCCGTACGTCTGGAGGGCGAGGCCGAGGCCGCCGCGATCGGCGCGAAGGGCGCGGCGGAGGCCGAGGCGATGCTGAAGAAGGCGGACGCGTTCACGCAGTACGGCGACGCGGCGGTCCTGCAGATGCTGGTCGAGGTTCTGCCGAACGTCGTGGCCAAGGCGTCCGAGCCGCTCAGCGCGGTGGACAAGATGACGGTGATCTCCACGGACGGCGCGAGCCAGCTCTCGCGCACGGTCGCCGACAATGTCGCCCAGGGCGTGGAACTCCTCAGCTCCACCACGGGAGTCGACCTCGCGGAACTCCTCAAGGGGATCACCGGGGGTTCGCGCGGCACCGCCGCGGCGCCCGTGAAGAGCGCCGCGGACGACGCCCCCGACGCGGCGAACGGCCGGATCGAGATCACCACCTGAGACCGGTCCGACCCTCAACTCCGTGACCCCCTGGCCGTCCGCCAGGGGGTCACGTGCTTCACGGCTTGCGCGCGAGGCCGCCGTGCTCGCCGATGGGCGCCGCTGCGGGGGCGTCGGCGTCGGGCCGCCAGAAGGGCACCGAGACGACGCCGGGTTCGAGGAGTTCGAGGCCGTCGAAGAACGCGGCGATCTGGTCGACGGGGCGCAGGAAGTAGGGCACGGCGCCGGACGCGTTGTAGCCGTCCTGGGCCCTTTCGTACGCGGCGTCGATGCCCCGCGAACCGTCGTTGATGACCAGATAGCTGCCGGACGGCAGCGCGTCCACCAGGCGCCTGACGATGTCCCGCGCCCGGTCGTAGTCGGGCATGTGGCCCAGGATGTTGCTGAGGATCAGGGCGGTGGGCCGGGTCAGGTCCAGCGTCTGGGCTGCCGCCGCGAGGATGCGGTCGGGATCGGCCAGATCGGCGTCGACGTACGCGGTCGCCCCCTCGGGGGTGGACGTGAGCAGCGCGCGGGCGTGCGCGAGGACCATCGGGTCGTGGTCGACGTAGACGATCCTGGCCCGCGGGGCGAGCCGTTGGGCGACCTCATGGGTGTTGTCCACGGTCGGCAGGCCGGTCCCGATGTCCAGGAACTGCCGGATGCCCGCCTCGGTGACCAGGTGCGTGATGGTGCGGCGCAGGAAGGCGCGGCTGCCGCGGGCGACGGTGACGATGCCGGGGAAGACGGCGCTGTAGGCGTCGCCGGCCTGCTCGTCGACGGGGTAGTTGTCCTTCCCGCCGAGCCAGTAGTTCCAGATCCGGGCGGAGTGCGGCACCGACGTGTCGATGTGCTGATGTGCCGCCGCAGGTCCGGGCGTTGTCGCGTGGTCGGTCATGGGTCCCGTCCGTCTCTCCACCGAGCCGTGCATCGTGCACCGCACAACTTACGTCCCAACAGTTGCGCCATGCACACCAGTTCACGTTTCGGGGAGGGGCCCGGACGCGACGACCCGTCCAAGCGCGTCGATTCACCACAATTCGGCACGTCTTGCCTATGTTGAGCCGGCACACGATCCGCATCTAGTCCTGGACGGCACGTTGAACAAGAACCGCGTGAAGTACGCCCCTGTCTCCGGCATCGCGGCCCTGGCCGTACTCGTCGGCGCCCTGGCAGGACCGGCGGCCGCGACGCAGGACGCGGCCGCGGCCACCGCGCCGCGCACGGCTGTGACCGCGGCCGCCACCCCCCGCCCGACGCTCACCGCTCAGGCCACGGAGAGCGCCGTGCGGGCCTCGCAGCAGTTCCGCATCTTCGGTACGGCCCGCCACATGCCGCCCGGCACTCCCGTCACCCTGCAGCAGCGGCAGGGATCGCGGTGGGTGGACCTGCCCGCGACGGTGAACACCACGCCGCAGGGGACGTACACCCTGCGGGTCGTGCTCGATTTCAAGGGACGCAACTCCCTGCGCATCGTCGGCGGTGGCGCCGTATCCCCCATCGTGTACGTCACGGTCCACCACTGTCCGATCCAAGGGTGCTGACCCCCGTCCAGCACCGCTGCGCCCTTGCGCCTCGCTAGTGTGATCGGTTCGGTTGGACGTATCACTGGAAGAAGCACTGGGCGGGCCGCTGGTACGCGGCGGCCACGCCCCGGGGGGCGGTGTTCCGTGGAGGGGGAAGGCAGCATGAGCGGCAGGACGGACGACGAGGGGGTCTTACGGTTCTCGCTGCTGGGGCCCGTGCGGGCCTGGCGCGGTGCGCACGAGCTGGAACTCGGCGCTCCGCGCCAGCGGTCCGTGGCCGCCGCCCTGCTGCTGCGGGCCGGGCGCGGCATCCCCCGGGGACATCTCGTCCAGGCCGTGTGGGGCGAGCAGGCTCCGGCGTACGCGGTGAACCAGCTGCAGAAGTACGTCTCCGCGCTGCGCCGCACCCTCGAACCCGGCAGGCAGGCCCGGACCCCCGCCGGAATCCTCACCTGGTCCGACAGCGGCTACACCATCGAAGTGGAGCCGGACGCCGTCGACCTGACCGACTTCGAGCGCGGGGTCGGGCGGGGCCGCGCGGCGCGCGCCCGCGGGGAGACCGCACAAGCGGCGGCCGAACTGCACCGGGCCCTCGGCCTGTGGCGGGGCCCCGCGCTCGCCAATGTGTCGAGCGGGCTCCTCGACGCGGAGCGCGACCGGCTCGAAGAGCTGCGGGCCGCGGCCCTGGAGGAGCGCGTCCAGGCGGATCTCGACCTGGGGCGCCACCGCGCCCTCGTGCCCGAACTCTCCCGACTGACCGCGGACTTCCCGCTGCGCGAGGGCTTCACCGCCCTGCTGATGCTCGCCCTGTACCGCTCGGGCCGCCAGAGCGACGCCCTGAGCGTGTACCGGCGCATGCGCCACGACCTGCGGGAGGCGCTCGGCGCCGACCCGGGCGGGGAACTCCAGGAACTGCACGGCCGTATCCTGGCGGCGGAACCGTCGCTGGACGTCCCTCCGGCACCGGCTCCCCTCACCAAGGCGGTGGACGTCCCGCCGAGCCCGGCCCAGGACCTGCATCAACTCCCCATGGACCTGCCCGAGTTCATCGGGCGCGAGAGCGAGCTGACCGCGCTGCGGGAGGCCGTGGGCGAGCGGGGCACCGAGGACGGTGCCGGGGGCGTGGCCGTCGTCGCCATCGAGGGGATGGCCGGGGCGGGGAAGACCCGACTCGCCGTGCACGCCGCTCACCGGTTCGTCGCGGCCGGCCGCTTCACCGACGTACAACTCTGGGCCGATCTGCTGGGCTTCGCCGCCGACCGCGCGCCCGCCGATCCCGCGCAGGTGCTCGAGGACTTCCTGCGGCTCCTCGGCGTCCCGGGCCCCGACATCCCCGAACGGCTCGAAGCGCGCGCCGCCCTGTACCGCGCACGGCTCGCGGGCAGGCGCGCCCTGGTGGTCCTCGACGACGCCGCCGACGAGGAGCAGGTGCGGCACCTCCTCCCCGGCGACGCCTCGTGCCTGGTCCTCGTCACCAGCCGCCGCGTCCTGACCGGTCTCGACGGGGCACTGCCCGTCCGCCTGGGCGGCCTCGCGCCCGACGAGGCGGCCGCGCTCGTCCGGCGCGCCGCGGGCCGCGAGGGGGACGGGGACGGGTCCGACGAACTGCCCCTGCGGGTGGCCGAGTTGTGCGGACACCTGCCGCTCGCGGTGGCGCTCGCCGGGCGCAGGCTGCGCACCAGGCCCGCCTGGTCCATGGCCGATCTCGCCGAGCGCCTGGAGAGCGGCGAGGAGCGGCTGCGGCGGCTCTCCGTCGGCAAGCGGGCGGTGGACGCCGCCTTCGGCCTCTCCTACCGGTCGCTCTCCCCCGGCGCGCGGCGGGCCTTCCGGCTGCTCGTCCTGCACCCCGGCGACGACTGCACGCCGGACGCGGCCGCCGCCCTGCTCGGCACCGACCGCGCCACGGCCGAGGACGTCCTGGAGGCACTGCTCGACGAGCACCTGCTGGAGCAGCACACGGCAGGGCGCTACCGCTACCACGCCCTGCTGCGGCTGTACGCCCGCGAGCGGCTGCTCGCGGGCGAGAGCGAGGAGCAGCGCACGGCCGCCGTACTGCGCCTCGTGCGCTGGTACTGCGGCACGGCCGAGGCCGTCCGGCACCACCTCGACCCCGCACGGCGGCAGCACGCGCACCACCGGGCGCCGCAGCAGCTGCCGACCCATGCCGCAGGGGCGCTCGGCTGGCTGACGCAGGAACGCGGCGGCCTCCTGGCCATCAGCAACGAGGCCGCGCGCCGCAGTTGGCACGCGGAGGCGGCACGGCTCGCCGCGGCGGCGCACTCCTTCCTGGGGCTGCACGCGTACGGCACGGACAGCCTCACCGGTCTGCGCCTCGGCCTCACCGCGGCCCGCGAGGCACGCGACCACGGCAGGGAGGCCCGGCTCCTGTGCGACCTCGGCCTGGTCTACGACGCCATCGGCCGCCACCCGGAGGCGGAGGAGCAACTGCGGTCCGCCCTGGCCCGGTTCGAGGAGCTCGGCGACACGCACGGGGCGGCCGAGGCGCTGTGCGGTCTCGGCCACACCTCCGGGGCGCGCGGCCGCTACCAGGAGAGCAGGGAACGGCACGGCAGGGCGCTCTCGCTGTTCCGTGAGACCGGCGACCGGCACGGCGAAGCCCGCGCGACGGCGGGCCTCGGCCTGGCGAACTGGTTCGTGCACGACACCCGCACCGAGGCCGCCGCCCAGCACCGCACGGCCCTCACGATGCTCCGGGAGACCGGGGACCGCAGGAGGGAGGCCCAGGAACTGGCCCACCGCGGGCTCGCGCACTGGTTCTACGGCAACTATCCGCAGTGCGCCCGCGACCACCGCCGCGCCCTCGCGCTGTTCGAGGAGGCCGACGACCGGCGCGGGCAGGCGATGGCGCACCACGGGATCGGCCTCGCCGACTGGCACATGGGACGGCCGGTCGAGGCCGGTGAGCACCACCAGTACGCCCTCGCCACCTTCCGCGACCTCTGCGACCGCAGGGGCGAGGCCCTGACGCTCCAGCGGCTCGGGTACGTCCACTGGTGCATGGGCCGGTACGAGGAGGGCGAGCGCGAGCTGCGGCAGGCGCTCACCCTCTGCGCGGCGACCGGCAACCGCGGCACCGAGGCGTGGGCGCACACGTCGCTCGGCCATCTGTACCAGCGGCTGCGGCGGAACGGCGATGCCGACAGTCACCTCCACGAGGGGCTCGCGCTCGCCCGGGCCATCGGCGACCGGCACCCCGAGTCCAGCGCGCTGCTCGGTCTGGCCCTGGTCCGCCTGAACCAGGGCGAGTTGGACGCGTGCGAGGAGGGGGCCCGGCAGGCGCTCGCGCTCTCCCGGGAGATCGGCAATCCGCACGGCGAGGCCTGGGCCATGATCGGCCGGGGTCTCGCCCTCTGCTTCGGCGGGCGGCACGAGGCGGGCATCGAGTGGCACCGGCGGGCCGCCGCCGTGGCCCTGCGGATCGGTGAACCCCACACGGAAGCCATGGCCCTCAACGGAATCGGCTACGGCTGTACGCAGTTGGGGCGCCATGCGGAGGCCGAGCAGCGGCTGCGCGCCGCGCTCGCCTCCCGTCGGCGCATCCTGGACCGGCACGGCGAGGCCGAGACCCTCACCGACCTGGCCGCCCTGCTGCACCGCACCGGCCGCCCCGCCGCGGCCCGCACCGACGCCGGGCGCTCACAGTCGATCCGCGCGCACATCCTGCCCGGCGGGCGGTAGCGTCGCGGGCTCCTCGGACGGCGGCGCACAGCGCAGCGCGGCCAGCTGGGCGTCGAGGAGTGCCGTCTGGCGCTCGGGCGGGAACGCCGACGGGTTGAACAGGGCCTGCACCACCAGGCCGAGTACGAAGGACTGGGCACCGGCCGCGATGTCCGCGGGGTCCCCCGCGCGCAGTTCGCCGCGCTCCTGGGCCGCCGCCACCAGGTCGCGCAGCGTGTCGCGGCTCTGCCCGTACCTGCGGGCGTGATCGGCGCTCAACTCCGGGTCGGCGAGGGCGACATCCCAGGAGGAGACCCAGATCCGGTTGCTCGCGGTGGCCTCTTCGGTCAGCGGCAGGATGTCGAGCAGGGCGGCGCGGACGGCGGCGAGGCCCGTCGTGGCCGGGCGCCGTGGCCGGGCGGCGCTGCGCCGGGCGAGCAGGTCGAGGGCGTACGCGACCAGGTCGCGCTTGGCCGGGAAGTAGTGGGTGAGCAGACCGGTGGTCGCGCCCAGCTCGGCGGCGACGGCGCGCATCGTCAGACCGCCGAATCCATGCGCGGCGAGCACCCGCCAGACCGCCTCCGACACGTCGCGGCGGCGGGCCTCGTGATCTCCCTTGGTGCGTGGCATGCTGCTACGGTACATAGTCATAACGCTTGTTGTGTGAATGCGAGGTCACCATGTTCTCCCTGCCACTGCGCGACAACGCCCTCCTCCGGCCGCTCGAGCCCTGGCAGGCCGAGGAGTTCGCCGCCCACCTCGACCGGGCCCGCGAACACATCCGGCCCTGGGTCGGCCCCGCGTTCGTCACCGACGACGTCGAGGGCGCGCGGGCCACCCTGCGCAAGTACGCCGAGCGCCAGGCCGCCGACGAAGCCCGCCTCTTCGGCATCTGGCTCGACGGCACCCTGGTCGGCGGCGTGATGTTCGTCGGCTTCGACGCCGCGTCCGGCACCTGCGAGATCGGCTGCTGGTCCGAACCCGCGGGCGAGGGACACGGCCTGATCACCGAGGCCTGCCGCGCCCTGCTCGACTGGGCGTTCACCACCCGGGGCCTCTACCGCGCCGAGTGGCACTGCCGGGCCGACAACGAACGCAGCTCCGCGGTGGCCAAGCGCCTCGGCATGACGCTGGAAGGCGTGAAGCGCGGCACCTGGCCCTACGCGGGCACCCGCCACGACAAGCAGATGTGGGCGGTCCTCGCCCCGGAATGGCACGCCGACCGCCCGTGACCGGCGCGTTCCCCCACACCCGCCGTCCCGGCCCCGCCGCCCCTCGGGATACTTGGATCATGGGATGGGCACTGCGTTCCGCCGGGCCGGCGGACATAGAGACGATCGCCGAACTGCGGGCCGCCGTGATGCGCCCCGACCTCGAACGGCTCGGCCGGTTCGATCCGCACCGCGTGCGGCAGCGGCTGCGGGACTCCTTCTCCGCCGAGCACACGTCGGTGATCGAGACGGACGGCGCCTTCACCGGGTGCGTCACCCTGCGCCCCGACAACTCCGGGCGCCCCGGGCAGTGGCTGGAGCACTTCTACCTCGCCCCCGAGTCGCAGGGGCGTGGCCTCGGCTCCGCCGTCCTGCGCACACTGCTGCGGCGCACCGACGCGGCGGGCGCGACCGTCCGTCTCGACGTCCTCCGGGGCAGCGCCGCGCGCAGGCTCTACGAACGGCACGGCTTCACGGTCGAGCGCGCGGACGAGATCGACGTCTTCATGGTCCGGGCGCCGGGCGCCACCGCCTGACGCCCCGGCCGGGCGCCACGGGCCGCCGGGTAGCCTCGCGATCATGTTCATTCTCGAATTGACCTACACCGCCCCCGTCTCCGCCGTGGACGCGCAGCTGGAGGCCCATGTGGCCTGGCTCGACGAGCTCTACGAAGCCGGTGTCTTCATCGCGTCCGGGCGCAAGAACCCGCGCGACGGCGGGGTGATCATCGCCGTCGCGGCCGACCGCGCCCGGATCGAGCAGATCGCCGCGACGGACCCGTTCACGGTCGCCGGGGTGTGCGAGTACCGCATCACCGAGTTCATCGCGACGAAGACGGCGCCTGAACTCGGCGCGTATCGCGAGCAGTTGCCCTCCTAGCCCGCAGGGTGCGGTCGGGGCACTCAGCGCCGCTCCAGGCGGGCGATCCGTCCCTTCTCGCCGGACGCCCAGCAGCTGCCGTCCTCGACGCAGTCCACGGTGTCGTACGAACCGGTGTCGACCGTCCGCCAGGTGCGCCCGCCGTCCGCCGTGACGTCGGTGCCGGTCGGGCCGACGGCGAGCGCCGCGGAGCGGCTGTGCGGGAACCAGGCGACGCCCGAGCGGTAGGCGGGCGGCGGACGCCCCGAGGGGTCCCAGCTGCGGCCGCCGTCCCCGGTCACCGCCGCCGCCTTCGGTGACGGCTGGTCCGCGCGGTAGTCGCCGCCGACCGCGATGCCGTGCGTACGGTCGCGGAAGGCGAGTCCGAAGACGCCGCGGGCCGGGTCGCCCGCGGGGATCGGGGCGTCGGTGGCCGTCCAGGTGAGGCCCCGGTCCGCGGAGTGCAGGACACGCGCGCGTGCCGCGCCGCCGGTGGCCAGCCACACGTCGCGCGGCCCCGAGCCGACCAGGCACTGGCCGCTGGCCGCGAAGCCCGCCTCGCCCTCCTGCGCGGCGGGCATGCCCGCGTTCGGCAGGACCTTCCAGGAGCGGCCGCCGTCGGCGGTGGACAGGATCCGGTACCTGCCGTCGACCGGGTCGCTCATCGCGAGCCCGTGGCGGCGGTCGAAGAAGGTCATGCAGTCGTAGAACGCCTGGGCGTCGGTGTTGCGGAAGGACTCCGTCCAGGTCGCTCCGCCGTCCTCGGTGCGCAGCACCCGGGACGCCTCGCCCTCGCCGATGGCGAGCACCACGGCGCGGCGGCCGTCGAAGGCCTCCACGTCACGGAATTCGAGCGCGGCGACGCCCGGTGGGGAGACATCGCGCCAGGTCTTGCCGCCGTCGGAGGTGCGCAGGACGGTGCCCTTGGTGCCGGCCACCCAGGCCGTGCGGCGGCTGACGGCGGCCAGGCCGCGGAACCGCGCGTCGCTGCCGCTCTCCTTGAGCTGCCAGCTCAGGCCCCGGTTCGGGGTGCTTCCCGCGCCGTCGGCGAGTGCGGTGGAGGGTGCCGCGAGCGCGGCCCCTGCCAGTGCGGCTCCGCACAGTCCCACGAACACCGTGCGCCGCATCGTCTTCGTCTTCCCCATGCCCCTCATGGCGGGCGAAGCTAGCCGACCCGCCGGGCCTCGTCCAGATGGCCGGAAGGCATCCCCCCGACGAAGGTCGCGGGGAACCGTGGGCGCCTCCACGGTGTCGCGGTGACAGAGGTCACTCGGTCTCACCCACCCTCCGTGTGCACGGATCTCGTCATTCCGTCGTCTATCCAAGTGCCGACCCCAGTCGTCCAGCAGTCAGTGAGGGAGCAGGCGTTGTCCACCGTCATCGAGCAAGCCGTAGAGGCCCGCCTCGTCGCCGCCGCACCGCGGATGCCGACCATTCCCGCGACGCTCCACTACGACCAGCGGGACCCCTTCGCCGTACGGATGAGTTTCCCGGCGCCCGCGACCCTGGAGGGCGTCGAGGTCTACTGGACCTTCGCCCGCGAACTGCTCACGCTCGGGGTGGAAAGGGCGGTGGGCGACGGCGACGTGCGCGTGCGTCCCTACGGCTTCGACCGCACCGTCGTGGAGTTCCACGCCCCCGAGGGCACCGCGATCGTCCACATCCGCACCGGCGAGCTCCGTCACTTCCTGCACCGCACCATGGCCCTGGTGGCCGTCGGCCAGGAGCACCACCACGTCGACCTGGACGAGGACCTCGCCGAGCTGATGCGCGACGCCTGCTGAACGGCATGTACACGGGCCCGCCCCACCGGGCCTCACTCAGCCGCCGAGCAGTGCATTGAGCTCTCCGTAGTCGAGCCCGCCGGCCAGCGACTCGTACGTCCCCCGCGACAGCAGCTCGCGCGCGGCCTCCCGTACGACGGCGTGCGCGGCCTGGGCGATGCCCGCGCCGACGCTGATCCGTGCGACGCCGAGCGCGGCGAACTCGGCGACCGAGGGCGCCCCCGGCCCCGCCATCACGTTGAGTGGCCCCCCGACCCCCGCGACGAGCGCCTTGACCGTCTCCGGGTCGACGACGCCGGGCACGAAGATCCCGTCCGCCCCTGCCGCGCGATAGGCGGCCGCCCGCTCCATGGTGAGCGCGAGGCGGTCCGCACGCTCCCCCACGCCGCGCAGATAGGTGTCCACGCGCGCGTTGACGAACAGCGGCACGCCCGCCGCGTCCGCCGCCGCCCGGGCCGCGCCGATCCGCTCCGCCTGCCCCATGACGGACCGCAGCGGCGCGTCCCCCTCGTACGCGGCGTCCTCGATGTTCACGCCGACGGCCCCCGCGGCGAGCACCGCGCGCACCGTCCCGGCGACGGCTGCCGCGTCGGCGCCGTAGCCGCTCTCGATGTCGGCGGTCACGGGCACGTCCACCACGTCGGCGATCGCGGCGACGGCCGCCAGCGCGCGGTCCCTGCCGAGCCGGTCGCCGTCCGCGGTGCCCAGGTCCCAGGCGACACCCGCGCTGGTGGTGGCGACGGCCGTGGCTCCCGCGGCCTCGACGATGCGGGCGCTCGCGACGTCCCAGGTGTTGGGGAGCACGAGGGGGCGCCCCGGTATGTGCAGGGCGCGGAAGCCGAGGGCCGTGTCGCGCAGCGCGTCGGCGGGACGGTTCGTCGTCATGCGTCGCACTCAACCAGCGCCGGGTGCCCGGAGTCTGGCGGGAATCCGACATCTGCGTGACGCCGCGGGAACGCCCGGTCCGCTCCGCGGTTCAACCGCCCCCGCCGCCCGACGAGCGGGCCGCCTCCGCCGATGCCACCGCCGAGCCCAGCGCGTCACGGAGTTTCGACATCAGCGCGCGCAGCTCCGGCGATGTGCCACCGGCCCGGTCGGTCAGCTCGTCGAGCCTGTCCTTGTACCGCCTGCGGTCCTTGCCCGACACGACCGTGCGCAGCTTGCCGGTGGCCGCGCACACGACCAGGGCGGCCTCCTCCTGGGGCACCTCCGCGACGGGCTGCCCGCCGCGCAGCACCGCGAGCGCCTCCGCGTGCAGCACCTCGGCATGTCCCGCACGCTCCAGCACGAAGCGCCGCGCGGGGAAGAGACCGAGGATCCGGCCGCGCTCGGCCCGCAGATAACCCTGGGTGATCAGCTGCTCGCGGACCGCGCCCAGGGTGGTGCGCGAGCGGTGCGTCAGCCAGCCGCGCCAGGTGCGCGGCCTGGACTGCTCGACGAGCTCGGCGAGGGCGTCGAGCACCGGGTCGCCGGTGCGGGCGCCGACGACCGGGGTGACGATGCGGTCCTGCTCGAACAGCACGCCGCGCTGGGCGAGTTCGGCAAGGGCGCCCGCCCGGACGGCCAGGTGCAGATCGGGGGCGCCGGTGATCTTGTCCCGGCTCGTGTTCCAGGCCAGCAGGAAGAGCCTGGCGGGCAGTGACAGCGTTCCGTAGTGCACGGCGCCTCCTCGTACCGATCACCAAGGCGGGCGGGGCCCACCACACATCACGTTGACACGCGCCGGGCCCTGCTCCTACGGTTGCAGCGGTTCTGTTGCCGTCGACAGGAGAAGGACGTTGCTCGCTTGAGGTCATGAGACACCGCGTCACACAGCATTCGCTGTGCTGCACGTCGCGTGCGACCTCGGCATACGAGCCGTCCCGTCCCCCGGCACAGGCCTTTTCTTTTTCCGGTTCCCTTCCGGATCCCTTTCGGCCTCACCTTCGCCGCGGTGTCTCGAACGCGTTGCCCCTGACCACGCTTCACCCCACGCAACCGCGAGGCCTGTATGTCTACTTTCCCCACCTCCATCACCTGCACGTCGCTCTCCTTCGGCTGGGGCGACGGCACCGGCGTCTTCGACGACCTCCAGGTGGCCTTCGGGCCCGGCAGGACCGGGCTCATCGGCGTCAACGGGTCAGGAAAGTCCACCCTGTTGAAGCTGATCGCCGGTGAGCTGACGCCCACCGAAGGCACCGTCAAGGTCGCGGGCGAGGTCGGTTACCTGCCGCAGAACGTCACCCTGGACACCGGCCTGCGCGTCGACGACGTGCTCGGCATCGCCGCGACCCGCGCCGCGCTGCACGCCATCGAGGCGGGCGACGCGAGCGAGGAGCACTTCGCCGTGCTCGGCGACGACTGGGACGTCGAGGAGCGCGCGCTCGCCACCCTCGACCAGCTCGGGCTCGGCCACATCGGCCTTGACCGCACCACGGGCGAGGTGTCCGGCGGCGAGTCGGTGCTGCTGCGCCTTGCCGCGCTGCTCCTTCGCCGGCCCGACGTCCTGCTGCTCGACGAGCCGACCAATAATCTCGACCTGTACGCCCGGCGGCGCCTGTACGCGGCCGTCGAGGCCTGGCCCGGGGTGCTCGTCGTGGTCAGCCACGACCGTGAACTCCTGGATCTCGTCGACCAGATCGCCGATCTGCGCGAGGGCGAGGTCACCTGGTACGGCGGGAACTTCTCCGCGTACGAGGAGGCCCTCGCCGTCGAACAGGAGGCGGCGGAGCGCATGGTGCGCGTCGCCGAGTCCGATCTGCGCAAGCAGAAGCGCGAACTGGCCGATGCCCAGGTCAAGTTGGCCCGCCGCAAGCGGTACGGCCAGAAGATGTGGGACCAGAAGCGCGAGCCGAAGATCGTCATGGGTGCGCGCAAGCGGGCCGCCCAGGAGTCGGCGGGCAAGCACCGCATCCTGCACGAGGAGCGGCTCGCCGAGGCCAAGGAGCGCCTGGACGACGCCGTCGAGGCGGTGCGGGACGACGACGAGATCCGCGTCGACCTGCCGCACACCCTGGTCCACCCGGGGCGCACCGTGCTCACCCTCAGCGGCCTCGAACTGTGCTACGGAGCCCGTGTGAAGGGCGAGTTCGAGCTGCGCGGCCCCGAGCGGATCGCGCTCATCGGACGCAACGGCGCGGGCAAGACCACCCTGCTCCGTACGATCGCCGGGGAGCTCGCCCCGGTGGCGGGCGAGGCGCTGACACATGTCCCGATGCGGTTCCTGCCGCAGCGCCTGGACGTGCTCGACGACGAGCTGACCGTCGCCGAGAACGTGGCGGCGTACGCTCCCGACGCCACGAACAACCGTGTCAGGGCGCGCCTGGCCCGCTTCCTGTTCAAGGGGGCCAAGGCCGACCAGCGGGCGGCGACCCTGTCGGGCGGCGAGCGGTTCCGTGCCGCGCTCGCCGCGCTGCTGCTCGCGGAGCCCGCACCGCAGCTGCTCATGCTCGACGAGCCGACCAACAACCTCGACATGGCGAGCGTGAGGCAGCTGTCGACGGCCCTGGATTCGTACGAGGGGGCGCTGATCGTGGCCAGTCACGACCTGCCGTTCCTGGAGTCCATCGGCATCACGCGGTGGCTGCTCCTGGACGGAGAACTGACGGAGATCACCCAGGAAAAGAAGACAGAAGCTGTCGGGTATTCCGGCTAGCTTCGGTGGCATGGACCAGTTCAGCCACCCGTTCATCACCATCGCAGGGGCCCGCGAGAACAACCTCAAGGAGGTGGACCTGCGCATCCCGAAGGGCCGTCTCACGGTCTTCACCGGGGTCTCCGGGTCCGGAAAGTCGTCGGTCGTCTTCGACACGATCGCGGTCGAGTCGCAGCGCCAGCTGAACGAGACCTTCACCTGGTTCGTCCGCAACCGGCTGCCCAAGTACGAGCGGCCGCACGCGGACACCATCGAGGACCTCTCGCCCGCGATCGTCGTCGACCAGCGGCCGATCGGCGGCCATTCCCGCTCGACGGTGGGCACGATGACGGACATCTACTCCGTGATCCGCGTGCTGTTCTCCCGGCACGGCACACCGAGTGCGGGCGGGGCGAACGCGTACTCGTTCAACGACCCGGCGGGCATGTGCCCCGCCTGCGACGGGCTTGGGCGCAGCGTGCGGCCCGACTACGACCGCATCATCGACCCCGCCAAGTCCCTGGCGGACGGCGCGATCCGCTTCCCGCCGTTCGCCGTGGGGACCTGGCAGGGCCAGACGTACACCAACACCACCGACCTCGACACGCACAAGCCCGTCGGCGAATTCACCGCCGCCGAACGGGAGTTCCTGCTGCGCGGCGGCCGCGGCAGGAAGAAGGTCAACGTCAACAACACCGGCGGCGCACGGGACATCGACTACGAGGGCCTCGCCGACCGCTTCGAGCGGCTCTACCTCAACCGCGACCTGTCGACGCTCGCCCAGAAGACCCGCGACCTGGTACAGGGCTTCCTGCGCGAGGGCGCCTGCCCCGCCTGCCACGGGGCCCGGCTCAACGAGGCGGCGCTCGCCACCCGCATCCAAGGGCTGAGCATCACCGACTGCACCCGCATGGAGGTGACCGACCTCATCGCCGCGCTCGGCAGGATCGAGGACCCGGTGGCGGGCCCGATCGCCGGTGCCGCGGTGGCGGCCCTGGAGCGGATCGAGGCGATCGGCCTCGGCTATCTCAGCCTGGACCGCGAGACGTCCACGCTGTCGGGCGGCGAGGGGCAGCGCCTGAAGATGGTGCGCCACCTCGGCTCCAGCCTGACCGGCATGACGTACATCTTCGACGAGCCCAGCGTCGGACTGCACCCGCGCGACGTGGGCCGCCTGAACGATCTGCTGCTGCGGCTGCGCGACAAGGGCAACACCGTGCTCGTGGTCGAGCACGACCCGGACGTGATCGCGATCGCCGATCATGTCGTCGACATGGGTCCGGCCGGGGGCACGGACGGCGGTCTCGTCGTCTTCGAGGGCACCCCGGACGAGCTGCGCGGCGCGGACACGCTCACCGGCCGCCATCTGCGCCGCGCCACGGACGTCAAGGCGCGTCCGCGCGAGGCCACCGGCGGCCACTGGGTCCGGGACGCCGATCTGCACAACCTCAGGAACGTGAGCGTACGGGTGCCGACCGGGGTGCTCACCGCGGTGACCGGCGTCGCGGGATCGGGCAAGAGCACGCTGGTGTCGGGGGCCTTCGTCGCGGCGCACCCCGACGCCGTGGTCGTCGACCAGTCGGCGATCGGCATCTCGGGCCGTTCGACCCCGGCGACGTACCTCGGGATCATGGACACCGTGCGCAGGCTGTTCGCGCGCGAGACGGGCGAGCGGGCGAGCCTGTTCAGCTTCAACTCGCAGGGGGCGTGCGAGCGTTGCCAGGGGCGCGGGATCATCTACAGCGACCTCGCGTTCATGGATCCGGTGACCACGACGTGCGAGGCGTGCGAGGGGCGGCGCTTCAAGGACGAGGTGCTGCGGCTCACCGTCGGCGGCCACTCGATCGTCGACGTCCTGGGGATGACCGCCGCACGGGCCCTGGACTTCTTCGACCGGCTCGGCGACGGCTTCGACGACAAGGGCGTACGCCGCCGCCTGGGCGCCCTGCGGGACGTGGGTCTGACCTACCTCACGCTCGGGCAGCCGCTGAGCACGCTCTCCGGCGGTGAGCGCCAACGCATCAAGCTGGCCACGCAGTTGCACCGCACGGGCACGACGTACGTCCTCGACGAGCCGACCACCGGACTGCACATGGCGGACGTCGACGGCCTGCTCGCGATGCTCGACCGGCTCGTCGACGCGGGCAACACGGTGGTCGTCGTCGAACACAACCTCGACGTGGTCAAGCACGCGGACTGGGTGATCGACCTGGGACCCGACGGCGGCAAGCACGGCGGGCAGATCGTGTTCGAGGGAACCCCGGCACAACTCCTGCACGCCGAGGGCTCGTTCACCGCGGAACATCTGCGGGGCACTCTGGGCCAGGAGCGGGCGCGCGCTGCATGATGTTCGGCACTGCCACGCCACGTAGGGAGTCACAGCCGTGCCCAGCAAGAAGGCCCTGATCCGTCGCCCGGGACCGCGCATCGCCGAGGGCCTGGTCAGCGCGGGACCGCGCCCGCACATCGATCCCGCCCTCGCGACGCGCCAGTGGGAGGCGTACGTCGAGACGCTTGCAGCCCACGGCTGGCAGACCTTCGAGGTGGAACCGGCCGACGACTGCCCCGACGCGGTGTTCGTGGAGGACGCGGTGACCGTCTTCCGCAACGTCGCGCTGATAGCCCGGCCCGGCGCCGCGTCCCGGCGGGGCGAGACGCCGGGCGTCGAGGAGGCGGTGGCGCGGCTCGGCGCCTCCGTGAACTGGGTGTGGGAGCCGGGCACGCTGGACGGCGGCGACGTCCTGAAGGTCGGCCGGACGGTCTACGTGGGGCGGGGCGGCAGGACCAACGCGGACGGGGTGCGGCAGCTGCGGGCCGCCTTCGGGCCGCTGGGCGCGCGCGTCGTCGCCGTGCCCGTGACCAAGGCCCTGCATCTGAAGTCCACGGTGACGGCGCTGCCCGACGGGACGGTCATCGGCTACGAGCCGCTGGTCGACCACCCCTCGCTCTTCCCGCGCTTCCTGCCCGTACCGGAGGAGTCGGGCGCGCACGTGGTGCTGCTCGGCGGCGGAAAGCTCCTCATGGCGGCGAGCGCGCCGAAGAGCGCCGACCTCCTTGCCGACGTCGGGTTCGACCCGGTTCTGGTGGACATCGGCGAGTTCGAGAAGCTCGATGGATGTGTGACGTGCCTCTCAGTCCGGCTCCGTGACCTGTACGCCTGACCAGCAATGAGGCCTTTGTTGCGGCAGAGGCGGATGGGGCCCTGGCTCACAACCCCTTTACGGAGGGTTTAACCTACGGCAACGTAACCTACGACACCGTAGGTAGTGCACCGCTCGCACTGCTCGTAAGAACTCCCGTCCCCCTCTGGAGCCCCCGTGACGATCACCTCTCCCCACCTCGGCAGCAGCGCGGACAGCTGGACCGACGCCCGGCTGCTCTATGCGCTGGAGGAAGTGGTCGAGCAGGAGCTCAATCGCCACCTCAAGGTGGCCAAGGACTGGATGCCCCACGAGTACGTCCCGTTCTCCGACGCCCGCAACTTCCCGGGCCTCTTCGAGGACGGCGAGGCATGGGAGAAGGGCCAGTCCCCGGTCACCGACATCGGGCGCATCGCCCTGGTCGTCAACCTGCTGACCGAGGACAACCTCCCCAGTTACCACCACGAGATCGCCTCCCTCTTCGGCCGCGACGGCGCCTGGGGCACCTGGGTGCACCGCTGGACGGCCGAGGAGGGCCGGCACGGCATCGTGATGCGCGACTACCTCCTCGCCTCGCGCGCCGTCGACCCGGACCAGCTGGAGCAGTTCCGGATGGCGCACATGAGCGAGGGCTTCGAGTCGGACAACCGCCACTCGATGCTGCACTCGGTCGCGTACGTCGCCTTCCAGGAGCTGGCCACGCGCATCTCGCACCGCAACACCGGCCACCAGTCGGGCGATCCGGTCTGCGACCGCATGCTGGCGCGCATCGCCACCGACGAGAACCTCCACATGGTCTTCTACCGGAACCTGCTCAAGGCCGCCTTCGAGCTCGCGCCCGACCTCACGATGCAGGCCGTGCGCGACGTGGTCGTCAACTTCCGCATGCCCGGCCACGGCATGCCCGGCTTCGAGCGGGCCGCCGCGCAGATGGCCATCGGCGAGGTCTACAACCTGCGCATCCACCACGACGACGTGCTGCAGCCCGTGCTGCGCTTCCTGAAGGTCCTGGAGATCGACGGGCTCGGCCCCGAGGGCCTCAAGGCGCAGGAGGAGCTGGGCTTCTTCATGGGCGGGCTCGACGCGGAGGCCTCGAAGTTCGACGAGAAGCTGGCCGCGCGCAAGGCGCGGATGGCGGCGCGGGGGGCCTGACGGCCCGCGGCCGGGCGGGACGCCGCCCGGCCGGTGCGGGCTCAGTGGGCGAAGACCGTGCTCGCCAGGATCACATGGACCGCGGTGCCGCCGAGGATGCTCAACAGCGCGTTGCGGCGCCACAGATGGAGTCCGACGGTGACGGCGAGGGCCGCCACGGGGGCCAGGGCGCGCGGTTGCGTGAGCGGCAGGTCGCGCAGGCAGTAGACGATGAGGATCAGCATGACGCCCGCGGGCATGCGGGTGCTGAGGTACTGGACGGTGCCGCTCTCGCGCAGCGGGGCGAGGGCCGCGAAGGGCAGGGCGCGCAGCGCCCAGGTGACGGCCGCGGCGACGAGGACCGCGGCGACCGCATAACGGGCGTCAGGCATGGCTCGGCGTCCTCCGGGTGGCCAGGTGCCGGGCCAGCAGCCCGAGGGTGAACAGGGCGAAGGCGGCCAGGAGCAGCTCGCCGGGGAAGAAGAGCCGGGCGAACAGGGCGCTGAACAGAGCGAGCAGAGGCGTGGGCAGATCGCCGCGCAGATCCCTGACGGCGTCGACGGCGAGCACGGTGAACAGGGCGGTCAGCGCGAAGTCCAGGCCCGTGACGCTGTCGGGGATGAGCGAGCCGAGCAGCGCTCCGGCGACCGATCCGGCCACCCAGTACAGATGCAGCAGGAGTTGGAGTCCGATGACGCGCCGCCCCGGCCAGGAGCGGGCCTGCTCCCCCGAGGTCAGGGCGAACGCCTCGTCGCTGAGCGCGAAGGTGCCGTACGCCTTGCCGATCGGTCCTTCGACGCGGTGCAGCGGATAGGACAGTGCGTAGAACACGTGCCGGACGTTCACCATGAAGGCGGTCGCGGCGATCGACGCCAGCGGGGCGACGGCGGAGACCATGCCGATGAGCAGGAACTCGAACGAGCCCGCGTAGACGAGCGCGGCGGACAGGCCCGCCCACCACCAGTCGAGGCCGGACTGGGTGACGAGCGCCCCGAAGGCGAGACCGAGCGGAAGGAACGCGAGCCCGACGGACGCGGTGTCCGCGAGCGCGGTCCGCAGTCCTGAGAGGGGCCGGGCGGGAGCAGGGGTGTCGGCGGTGTCGGCGACGACGGGTGGAGCTATTCGCATGCCGACATTTTATGGAGATCCACACCTAATTTGGTTGCGGATAATGGCTCTATGATGACCCCGTGAGCAATACAATTCGCCTCGATGCCCTTGATCACGAAATTTTGTTTCATCTGCGGCAGGACGGCCGTTTGACCAACGTCGAGCTGGCCAAACGCGTCGGCCTGACCGCGCCGCCCTGTCTACGCCGGGTCAAGCGCCTGGAGGAGGCCGGTGTCATCGCCGGCTATCACGCCGTCATCGACACCGCGGCGCTGGGCCGTGGCCTCGAAGTCCTCATCGACGTCGAGGTCAGCGCCAACGACCGGGACACGTACCTCGAGTTCGAGGAGGTCGTGGCCTCGTACGAGGAAGTCATAGAGGTACGGCGCATGTTCGGCCGCCCCGACTACTTCATCCGGGTCGCGGTCGCCGATCACGCCGCCTACGAGGCGTTCCTCACCGGCAAGCTCACCGGTCTCCCCTGCGTCCTGCGCGTCGACTCCCATCTGACGATGAAGACGGTGAAGCCCGGCCCCTGACCCGCGGGCCCGATTCCCTGCGCCGGGCCCGATTCCCACCCCCGGGGACCCGATTTACGAATGCCCCCCGCGGTGCAACTGTGGGCGAGGGGGTGAACCCATGGCGCAGACCCACGAGTGGATGTTCTACGAGGTCATGTGGCGCAGCTGGGCGGGCAGGGCGCAGGTGCCCTATCCCGTTCCGTGGTGGACGCAACAGGCCTTCCGGCGCTGGAGCGACGACTTCGACTCCGGCACGTACGAATCGAAGGAGGCCGCCCTGGCCTCCAACGCCCTGTACCGCTACTGGCACATGGTGGGTGTGAAGGACCACCGCCAGGAGTCCCTGATCGGTCAGGCCGGCGAGATCGAACCGGTCTACGACAAGTACTGCCTGTCCTTCTTCCTCTACGACCCGGCGACGGGCGCCCTGCACCTGCCGCAGCTCATCGAGGGCGGCACGGTCGGGCAGCGCATGGAGGCGCCGCATCTGCCGGTGGTCCTCACCGACTTCCGCACGGCGGACGGCGTCGAGTTCGTGCAGCGGACGTTCGCCACGGCGATCGGCGCACGGCAGCGGGACCTCGTGGTGACCCGCCTCACCGTGGGCACGGCGTCCGGGCAGCCGCGCGAGGGCTGGCTGTGCGCGGCGATCATGCCCGCGGGCCCGAGCGGCTTCCAGCGGCACGACCGCAACGGACGGCAGATCACCGACCGGAGGCTGACGTTCCTGCGACATCTGCCCGAGGAGAACCGGGTGGAGACGAACAGCGGATGGGGCCCGGTGTTCGACACGGCTCCCGAGCAGTACGGCGTGTACGGCAATCCGGACTTCTCCTACGACCCGGACCGCTATCTGGCCCACAGCCCGTTCCACGACCTGGTCATGGGCGGCAAGCTCAACGGCGCGCTCCAGGCGCAGGACCAGGTCGCCGGGCTCTGCAGCGCGGCATTCGTCTGGCCGTTCCGGGTCGTCGACGACGAGATGTTCGAGCTGGACGTACGACTGCCCGTCGATCTGTACAACGGCGCGGCCGATCTGGCCGAGATCAGGGCCACACCGGCCACCGAACTGGAGGAGAACAACCGCGCGTACTGGACGTCCAAGCTGCTCGGCCAAGGGCTGCAGCCCGAACTTCCGCGCCCGGTCGCCCACTTGACGGACCTGTTCCGCGAGGCGCGCTCGCAGCTGCTGATCCTGTCCGACCACGGCGAGATCCATCCGGGCCCGACCGTCTACGACTCGTTCTGGATCCGCGATTCGTCCGTCGAGGCCACCGCCTGCTCGCTGGTGGGTGATGTGGCGCTCGCCGAACGGCAGTTGGGCACGCACTATCCGCTGAAGTTCAACCGGGGCACGGGCCGGATCGGGCCCTGTGCCGAGTACGGCTTCTACGGCGGACCGCACGAGCGCGACGACCGCGAGTGGGACAGCAACGGCCAGGCGCTCTGGGCGATCGGCCGGCTCGACCGCACGAAGGGCAGGGCCGCCGCGTTCGGCACGAAGCTGTACCAGCCGTACGTCGTCGACGGCGCCCGGTGGCTGCGGGACAACCGTGACGCCTACGGGCTCCTGCACAGCGGCTGGAGCGCGGAGCACCTGGGCGAGCGCGACAAGCCGCACTACTGGGACGACCTGTGGGCCGTCGCGGGGCTCTACGAGGCGGCCCGGCTCGCGGAGCGCATCGGCTCGCCGGACGTGCCCGAACTCTGGGCGGCCTACGACGACATGGTGCGCGCCACGGCCGCATCGGTGCGCTGGGTCCTCGCGGAGCAGCGCGGGCGCGGCGCCTGGGAGACCTACATCCCGACCGGGCCCGCGGACGTGGGGCGCCTGGACTCGACGATGATCGGCGCCGCCGCGTTCTTCCATCCGCTGCGGCTGCACATGGGCAGCAAGCTCGGCCCCGACATCGACCGGGCGGCGCGCTTCACGCTGGACACCATGTACGCGCACTTCGTGTCGGGCGGCTATCGGCACGAGGCCGCGTGGAACGCCTACGGTCCCTATCTGACCACGCAGTTGGCGCACGCCTATCTGCTGGCGGGCGATCCGGTGCGGATGGACGCGCTCCTCGGCTGGATCGTCGGGGCGTCCTTCCCGCGTACGCAGGAGCGGGCGGTGGCGCTCGGTGCGTGGAACGAACAGCACGCCTTCACCCTGGCCTCCGACTTCCGTGAAGTGCCCTCCCGCCACTGGTACATGGGGGACATTCCGCACGGCTGGGCGGCGGCGGAGTATCTGCTGCTGATCCGCGACATCCTGCTCTTCGAGGCGGACGAGGACCGTGATCCTCATCTGTACATCGCGCCGGGGGTGCGCCCGCACTGGGTGCCGGACGGCGACACGGTGGCGGTGGACGCCGCGCCCACGCTGTTCGGCGAGCCCTTCGGCTATCGGCTCACCCACGACGCGGGCGAGCGGACGGTGGCGGTGGAGGTCACGCAGGCGCCGGAACGGGTGCGGTATGTGTACCCGTGCCGGTTCGGACGGGTGCTTGCCGCGTCGGCGGACGGACGCGAGCTGCCGGTCTCCGGCGACGACGTCCAGGTCCCCGCGGGGACACGGCACTTCACCGTGACGTACGCCTGAGCGGCCGCCGACGGCGACGTGCGGGGCGGCGGGTGCCGCTCCGCACGTGCCGCTACAGGCCGTGCCGCTACAGGCCGGACTGGCGTCTGAGGGCGAACCGCTCCTTCTCGGAGAGGCCGCCCCAGACGCCGAAGCGCTCGTCGTTGGCGAGGGCGTACTCCAGGCAGGCCGGGCGCATTTCGCACATCCGGCAGATGAACTTCGCCTCGCGCACCGAGCTGCCGGGCTCGGGGAAGAAGAAGTCCGCTCCTGTCTGTGCGCACAGCGCCTGCTCCTGCCAGGCCAGTTCGGGCTCGGCGGTCATGTCGATCTGCATGCCGCCGATGGTGCCCTGCCGCGCGAAACAATCGATCAACGAACGATCAACGACCTTCCGGTCCGCGTTTCGCCCCCGGCCCCCGGGCTCCCGGCCCCGATGAGGGTTGCCCCCATGACGGCCGCTTGAAACCGCCGGACCCGAACTCTACGCACCCATCCGCTCACCGGGAGCCGGGCGCCGGCTGCAACACGGCGAACCGGGCCCCCGCGGGGTCGGCCAGCTTGGCGAAGCGGCCCACGCCCTCCATGGAGACCGGCTCCATCCGCACCTCGCCGCCGGAATCCCGGGCCTTGGCGACCGTGCCGTCGCAGTCGTCCACCTGGAAGTACGGCAGCCAGTACGCACCCGATTCGGCGGGGTCGCGGTCGAGCGGCACCACGCCGCCGAACATGTCGTCCGGGGTGCCGTCGGCGGGGTGCACCATCGTGTACGAACCACCGGGGAAGGTCGTCTCGGTGGTCTGCCAGCCGAACACGGAGCCGTAGAACGCGGTGGCCGCGGCGACGTCCGGGGTGTACAGCTCGGTCCAGACCAGACCGCCCGGTTCGTTCAGGATGTCGAGGCCCTTGAGCTGCCCCTGCTGCCACACCGAGAACGGCACGCCCGCGGAGTCGGTGAGGCCCGCCATGCGGCCGAGGTCCAGGATGTCCACGGGCTCGAAGTGCGTGCCGCCGCCTGCCTGCTCGACCGACTTCACCGTGGCGTCCACCTCCGGCGTGCGGAAATAGATCGTCCAGGACGGTGGGGCCTGGTCCGCCGGGACGGCCATCGCGCCCGCGGCGGTCCTGCCGGACAGCCGGAACTGGCTGTAGCCGCCCACGTCCGCGCCGCCCTGCTCCAGCTCCCAGCCGAAGAGCTCGCGGTAGAAGGCACTGACGCTGCCGAGGTCGGGGGCGCACATGTCCACCCAGACCGGAGCGCCGGTCACGAAACGGGTATTGAGCATGATCGACTCCTTTGTCGCATCTCTTCCGTCCTCCCTGAGTCTGGCACCCGGCACTGACAACGCGCCTGTCGTCCCGGTATCTGCCGCCCCGGTTTACCCCGCCTACCGCGGAGGTTTACGGCCCGGTTACCCCACCGGGTGGACGTGCGGGGCGCCCGCCGTCCGTACCTTCTGGTCCCACCGGCGAACCCGCCGGGGCCGGCAGCCGACCACTGCCGACCGTCACTCCAGGCAAGGGGGAACAAGCAATGCGTACGCGTACACGTCTCATTCCGCTGGCCCTCAGCGCCGCACTCCTCGGCGGCGCGACGGCCGCCGCTTCGACCGCGTCGGCCGGTGCCGTCACGGGCAAGGCGGGGGGCACCACCGCCGCAGCGGCCGAGCCCGTGTCGGTCTACTCCTTCACGCCCGGCGAGAAGGCGGGCAACCGCAAGCAGCCCACCCTCCTGAAGACCGCACAGGACGCCGAGGGCAAGTCCGCGGCGGCACCGGAGAAGTGCCCGATCGAGGCCTACGGGCACAAGGGCTGGACTTTCTGCGACACCCCCGGGTTCGCCTACAACTGGGGCGGCGGCAACATCGAGTACTTCGTCGTCGGCACCAACTACGCCGTCTACCACATCTGGAAGGGCGCGAGCGACTGGAAGAGCCTGGGCGGCAAGGTCAGTTCGACCAGGATCGGTGTGTGGGACGCGCAGGACGTCGTGGGCCAGGTCGGCGCCGCGGTGTACGGCACCGACAACCGCTGCTGGTGGCGGCCGCGGGGCAACGGCAGCTGGCCCGGCACCTGGCGCCGCTGCTGATCCCGATCCCGCCCGGCGGCTGTCCGTGAGCCGCCGAGGCGCGTCGAGCCCCCGCCCGGTCCGGGCGGGGGCTCGCTGCTGTCCACGCGCCCGCCCGTCGTCATTTCATGAACGCGGAAGATTTATGAGAGCGCTCTCAGCCACATCCCTTGACGCCTCGCACGCCCCGCCGCAACAGTGGTGCACCACCCCCACACCCCCCACCGCGCAGGAGACCTTCCGTGATATCGCGTCGAACGTTCCTGACCGCCACCGCCGGTGCCGCAGGCACCCTCAGCTATCCCGTCTGGGGGAGCGCTCTCAGCCCCAGTGCCCGGGCGGGCGGCACGGCCGCGCCCGCCACCTGCGAACTCGCCCTGCAGAACACGTCGTTGCCCGGGCAGGTCCGCGCCTACGTCACCGGGCACGAACAGGGCACGGACCGCTGGGTGCTCCTCAAGCCCGACGGCGGCGTCTACCGCCCCGAATCCCCATCGGCGCCGCAGACCCCGCTGCCCGTCGACTGCGCCATCCCGCTCGGCGCCGCGGGTTCGGCGCCCAAGGTGCTGACCCTGCCTCAGATGTACGGCGCCCGCGTCTACTTCGTGCGCGACGACAAGCTCGACTTCTTCCTGAACCCGGGCCCCTCCCTGGTCGAGCCCGCCTTCGCGACCCGCGAGGACCCCAACTACGGGCGCACCTGGTCGTTCTGCGAGTTCACCTTCAACCCGCAGCAGCTGTACGCCAACATCAGCTACGTCGACCTCGTGACCGCGCTGCCCATCGGCCTGACCCTGGAGGGCGACGCCACGCACACCGTCGCCCCGCTCCCCGACGGCGCCGTCGACCGGATCGCGTCGGACCTCGCGGCGCAGGCGGGCAAGGACGGCCAGCCGTGGGACCAGCTGGTCATCCGCGGTGACGGCGGCGGCGTGCTCCGGGTGATCTCGCCGCAGAACCTCATGGCCCCGTACTTCGACCGGCCCGACCAGATGCCCTTCCGCGACATGTGGAACGGGTACATCGACCAGGCGTGGGAGAAGTACCGCACCACCGATCTGAAGATCGACCTCCAGGGCGGCAGGGGCGTGTTCACCGGTCGCGTCAGCGGCGACGTCCTGACGTTCAACGGCGGCCACTCCTTCGCCAAGCCCACCTCGAAGGACATCTTCACCTGCAACCACGGGCCGTTCGCCAACAACCCGGGCGACCCCGACGACAAGAAGGGCCTGCTGGCCAGGCTCGCCGCCGGGTTCAACCGGAGCATCATGCTCACCCACCCCGAGCAGCCGAACGGCGCGACGTCCGCCGACTACTACCGCGACCCGGTGACCAACCACTGGTCACGGGTGGTGCACGCCAACTCCCCCATCGGGTACGCCTTCCCGTACGACGACGTGCGTCCCGACGGCCAGCCGGACGTGTCGGGCGCGGCACACGACGGGAACCCGCGCAGGTTCACGGTGAGCGTGGGCTCCTGACCGCCGGGGCCCCGGCCACTACGCCGAGGCCCTGCGCACCAGGGACGTCGGCAGGACCACGCTCGTCGGCATGGCGGCGGGCCCCTCGCCCCGCCCCCTGAGCAGCATCCGCGCCATCAACCGGCCCATCTCCTCGATGTCCTGACGCACCGTCGTCAGCGGCGGATCGACCTGCTCGGCCACCGGCAGCATGTCGTCGAAGCCGACCACCGCCACATCGTCCGGCACCCTCCTGCCGTACTCCGCCAGCACCCTGAGGGCGCCGGACGCCGACAGGTCGTTGGCCGCGAAGACGGCGTCCACGTCCGGGCAGGCATCGAGGATCCGGCGCATCGCGCGCTCGCCGCCCGCGGGCGTGAAGTCGCCCTCGGCGATCAGCCGGGGGTCCGCGTCGAGCAGCACGTCGCGGAATCCGTCGAGCCGGTCGACCGCCGACGTCTGGTCGAGCGGCCCGGTGATGTGCGCGACGCGGCCCCGGCCGAGGCCGACCAGATGGCGCACGGCCTCGCGGGCCCCGCCACGGTTGTCGCAGTCGACGTACGGGGCGCCGGGCGCGCCGGAGCCGGGGTCCGACCAGCCGGGGCGCCCGCCGAACACGGTGGGCACCCCGGCGCGCCGGATGATGCCGGGCAGCGGGTCGTCCAGGTGCAGCGAGAAGACCAGCGCGCCGTCGACGTGACCGCCCGCGAGATAGCGGCCGACCCGCTCGTGATCGTCGCGCCCCTCGGTGAGCAGCAGCACGAGCTGCACGTCGTGCGCCGTCAACTCCTTGCTGATGCCACGCAGTTGCAGCGCGAAGAACGGGTCGGCGAAGACCCGGGTCTCCGGTTCCGCGATCACCACGGCGACCGCGTCGTGGCGCCGCGTGACGAGACTGCGGGCGGCGCGGTTGGGGACGTAGCCGAGTTCCTCGACCGCGTGCCTGACCTTCACGGCGAGCGCCTCGCGCACCCCCGCGTCGCCGTTGACGACGCGTGAGACGGTGGCCCTGGACACCCCGGCCCGGGCGGCCACCGCCTCCAGGGTGGGGCGCGGTACGGCGCTCGGCTCCTCGGTCACCTTGGGTCTCTCCTTCCGGGCGGACGCGGGACGACGCCCATCGGCGGCCGCCGTCAGGAGTCATCCTCCCGCATGGGCCAGCGCGGGAAGCACCGTCTCCGCCACCCGGTGGGCCTCCTCCAGGAGCGGGTTGCCGGAGAGGATGAACGTGTCGACGCCCAGCGCCTCGTACTCCTTGAGGCGCTCCACGACCTGGGAGGCCGAACCGACGACGGCCGTGCCGGGCCCCGGCCGGAACAGGCTCATGCCGGGCCACAGGTTGGGATGCGTCTCCAACTCCCGTGCCCGCGCCGGGACCCTGCCGCCGTGCTGGCGGAACTGCCGCTGCCAGCCGACACCGTCCTCGCCCGCGCGGTCGCCGAGCTGACGGGCGTAGGTCGCCTCGCTGGTGACGTCGAGGAGCCGGTCGGCGGCGGCCCACGCCGCGTCCTCCGTGTCCCGCACGATCAGGTGCAGGCGCAGCCCGATGCGCAGCGACCGGCCGTGCGCGGCGGCGCGCTCGCGGACCCGGTCCAGCTTCTCCTTGAGCAGGTGCGGGGGTTCGCCCCAGGTCAGATAGACGTCGACGTGTTCCGCCGCCATCTCGATGCCGGGCGCCGACGAACCGCCGAACCAGAGGGGCACGTGCGGCTCCTGGACCGGCCGCAGTTCGCGGAAGGAGGCACCCGCGTCCTTCAGATCGTAGAAGCGGCCCTTGTGGTCGAAGATCTCACCGGCCGTCAGGCGCTTGACGATCGACCAGTACTCGGCGCTCAGCGCGTAGCGCTCGTCGTGCTCCACGTGAAGTCCGTACTCCTGAAGGGACTTGGTGGAGCCGTTGACGACGTTGAAGCGGAGCCTGCCGCCGAAGAGGGTGTCGAAGCTCAGCGCCATCTTGGCGAGCAGGGTGGGCGAGATCAGGCCCGGGTGGACGGCGAGCAGCGGCTTGAAGCGGGTGGACGTCGAGGCGGCGAGGGCGCTGCCGAGCGGCCACACGTCGTACAGGTCGGTGGCGAGCAGTGCGCCGGAGAAGCCGAGGCTCTCCACGGCGCCCGCGAGCCGCTGGAGGTAGCCGAGGTCGACGGGCCTGCGGCCCGCGGGCTCCCAGGGGTAGGCGCCTTCGCGCGGAATGATGTACCAGAGGACTTCCGATGCCATGCGCCTACACCGCCTTCCGGGGCAGGGCATGGGCGACGGTCACCGGGCGGTCGATGAATCCGGTGCGCACGAAGATGTCGGCGGCCTGCTGCTGTTCCGCGATGAAGGCGTCGCCGGGCTCCTCGATGCGCCAGGGCAGGGCGCGCAGCACGGTCTCCCAGTCGTCGGCCGTGCCGCCCTGGTGGGCGGCGGCGGTCTCGGCGGCCTCGCGCGGGTGGGCGGCCGCCCAGTCGTCGGCGCGCCGCAGGGCCCGGGTGAGCGCGGCCACGATCTCGGGCCGCCGCTCGGCCAGTTCACGGCGGGTGAAGAAGACGGACCGGTCGGTGATGACGTCCCCGGTGCGGACCACCACGCGCACTCCCCCGGTGCGCAGGGCCGCGACGAGCTGCGCCCCCTGGGCGACCCAGGCGGTGATCCCGCCCGTGCGCAACAGGCGCTCGCTGTCCTCGCCGCCGCGTACGGGCGTGATGTCGGTGGCGTACGAGAGTCCCGCGTCGTCCAGGGCCTTGGCGATCAGGTGGGTCTGCCAGGAGCCGATGGCCAGATGGACGGTGCCGCCCTTGAGGTCGGCGACGGTGCGGACCGGGCTGTCCTCGGTGACGAGCAGCGCGCCATGGTCGGGCCGGGGCGCGGAGACGGCCGTGTACACGATGTCGTGCCCGGCGGCCTGCGCGGTCACCGGGGGCGTCGATCCGGTGCCGCCGAAGTCGATGACGCCTTCGGTGAGGAGCTGCCCGGTGCGCACGCCGTCGGTGTAGGTGTGGAAGGCGACGCTCTCGCCGACGGCGGCCAGTTCCTCCTTCGCGCAGTCGAGCCGGGAGAGGTAGTAGAGGGTCGGATTGCTGTTGTGGACACCGATAGTGATGGTCATTCAGCTCACTCCGGAGGGGTCGGGGGTGTGGACTCCGAGATCGTTCAGGAGACGTCGGCGCAGGGCGGCGAAGGCGGGGTCCCCGGGGTCGCGCGGGCGGTCGGCGGTGACGGTCTCGTCGGTGACAAGGCGCCCGTCGCGGAGCACACAGACGCGGTCGGCGAGCCGGACCGCCTCCTCCACGTCGTGCGTGACGAGCAGCACGGCCGGGCGGTGGACCCGGCACAGCTCGCCGACCAGGTCCTGCATCCGCAGCCGGGTGAGCGCGTCGAGCGCGGCGAACGGCTCGTCGAGGAGCAGCAGTTCGGGCTCGCGCACCAAGGCCCGCGCGAGGGCGACGCGCTGCGCCTCGCCGCCCGAGAGCGTGGCGGGCCAGGCGTCGGCATGCCCTTCGAGGCCGACCTCGGCGAGCGCGCCGCGGCCCCGTTCGGCGCGGCCGCGCGGCAGGGCGACGGTCACATTGGCGAGGACCCGCTTGGACGGTACGAGGCGCGGCTCCTGGAAGACGATGGTGCGGGACTCCGGTACGAGGACGTCCCCGCCGTCGGCGCGGTCGAGGGCTCCGAGGATGCGCAGCAGGGTGGTCTTGCCGCTGCCGCTCGCGCCGAGCAGGGCCACGAACTCGCCCCGCCCGATGGTGAGATCGAGCCCGTCGAGGACGGCACGCTCCCCGAAGACGCGGCGCAGCCCGGCGACATGGACGGCGGTGCTCATCGCGCCACCACCCCCTGCCCGGCGCGGCGCCACGGCATGAGGACCCGCTCCAGGAGGCGTACGACGCCGTCGGCGAGAAGACCCAGCAGTCCGTACACGAGGATGCAGACGGCGAGGATGTCGGTCCGCGCGAAGCTCTGCGCCTGCGACATCAAGTAGCCGATGCCCGCGGTGGCGTTGATCTCCTCGGCGGCGATCAGCGCGATCACGCTGAGCGTCATGGAGAGCCGCAGACCCGCGAGAAGCGAGGGCAGCGCCCCGGGCAGCACGACCTCCCTGACGATGCCGAGCCTGCCCATCCCGAAGCTGCGCATCGCCTCGACCAGTTTGCGGTCGGTGGCGCGGACTCCGCTGGACGTGGAGACGTACATCGGGAAGGTGGTGGCGACCGCGATGAGCAGCACCTTCGCGGTCTCGTTGATGCCGAACCACACCATGAACAGCGGCACGAGGGACAGGAAGGGGATGGTGCGCAGCGTCTGCATCGAGGAGTCGAGCAGCTCGTCGCCGAGCCGGGTGAACCCGGTCACGACCCCCAGGGTCAGGCCGGCCGTGAGCCCGATCAGCAGACCGAGCCCGGACCGCGTGAGCGAGGTGGCGAGCGCGTCGGGCAGCTGCCCGTTGCCCCACAACTCCCGTACGGCCCGCAGCACTTCGGCGGGTGAGGCGAGCACGTCCGGGGTGAGCAGGCCGGTCGCGGACGCGGTCCACCAGAGGGCGAGCAGGGCGACGGGGCCCAGCGCGCGGACGGTCAGGGAGTAGGCGCGAGGGCGGGGGCGGGATGCCGGTGGGGCGGGGGTGACGAGGCCGTGCGGCACGGCGGGCCGCTGTCCGGCGGGCGTCTGGGCGCCAGGCGCCCCGGGCCGCTGTCCGGCGGATGTCTGCGCGTCGGACTCCCCGGCCTCATGGCCGGCGGGCCCGGCGGGCTTCCGTGCGGCGGCCGTCCCTTCTCGCACCGTCATGACAGCCGCTCCACGTCGAGTACGTGCGAGGCGATGTCGACGGGCTTCTTGGTGACCTTCTGCTCGGCGTAGAACCGGGCCACCGCCTCGAAGCGCTTGATGTCGGCGGGGGTGATCGGCTCGACCGTGCCGCCCTGCGCGGTGAACCCGGCCTGGATGCGCTTCGCCTCGCCGGTGAGGGCCTGCGGGCCCGCGTCCGTGGTGACGTTGAGGTAGCGGGCCGGGTCCTTCGTCTCCTTGGCGCTGTTCTCGTGGAGGTAGTCGTAGAGCGCCTTCACCACCTTCGGGTGCTGCTCGGCGAAGGCGGTGCGGACGGCGGTGAGGCTGTAGTTGTCGGAGCCGATCTCCTTGCCGTCGGCGATGAACTCGCCTTTCCCGCTGCCGAGTTCGGACACGGCGTACGCCGCCCAGACCGCCCACGCGTCGACCTTGCCGGTGTTGAACACCGCGGCGGTCTGGTCGGGCCGCAGATACACGCGCTCCACCTTGCTCGCCGGGATGTCGTGCTCGGCGAGGGCCTTCAGGAGCAGATACTCGCCGGTGCCGCCCTGGTTCACGGCGACCTTCTTGCCGACCAGGTCCTCGACGCCGTGGATGCCGGAGCCCTTCTTCGCGAGAATGCCCTCGCCGACCGGGTCGGGCGCGGTGGCGGTGAAGAACTCGAAGCCGGGGGTCTGGGCGAGCGAGGTGAGGCCCGAGGTGATGGATCCGGTGGCGATGTCGAGCTGGTCGGCGTTCATGGCCTGCGCGGCCGGGGCGAAGGGACCTGCGCTGCCCGTCCACTGGACCTTCGCGTCGACCTCGGCAAGGGCCTTCGCGAGGCTGCCGTCCTTCTTGCCGAGCGCGAGGACACCGGCGTTGCCCGGGTCGGGGATGCGGACGGTCACCTGCCCGCCGCCCTGTGCGCCGGAGTCGGCCTCGGAGGCGCCGCAGCCCGCGAGCGCGGCGAGGGCCGCTAGGGCCACCAGGAGTTTCGGAATGCGCATGGCGGGGTCCTTACTGTGAGGCCGTGCGGGACGACGGGGGCGGCGCCGTGGCGGTGGACTGAGTGGACTGAGTGGACTGAGGTGTAACGACGGGGTCGAACTGCGGTTCCGTGCGGGCCAGTTCTAGGGCCCTGCGCAGCGGACGGCGATCGGCCCACGCGTGTACGTCGACGGGTTCGGGCAGGAAGCCGTGCGCACGCAGCCCCTCCTCCTGGTGCGCGAGGAGGGCGATGCGCTCGTCGGACAGGTCCGGGTGCAGGGTGCGGTGCGTGCCGGGGCGGTAGGCGCCCGCGACGCCCTCCGCGCCCGCACCCGTCTCGGCGCCGAGGATCCGGGCGACGTCGGCGGGCCGGTCCGCGGCCCAGTCGGCGGCGCGCAGCAGCACGGAGAGGAACCGCGCCACGAGCTCCGGGTGGTCGTCGAGCAGGGTCTGGTGGACGGTGATGGGGCGAGGCGTGCCGTTGTTCACGCGGTGCCTGCGGTCGGGGAGTTCGTCCAGTTCGACGGCGACCTCCGCCCCGGCGCGCCGGGCCGCCTCCACCGCGAGCGCGCCCTTCACGTACACGGCGTCGACGTCCCCGCGCCGCAGCGCCGCAAGCTCCGCGGCCCACTGCCCCTCGTACCCCCGCGCCGGTACGTCGACCGGCACGGCGTCGCCGGGACCGAGCCCGGCCGACGCGAGCGCGCCCTCGAAGCCGCGCAGGGCCATGGCCCGCCAGAAGTCGATGGCCACGGCGTGCCGGGGCACCGCGAGCCGCAGTCCGCGCAGTGCAGCGGCGCCGCGGATCCCCGATCCAGGGGCGACGAGCACGGCCTGGCGCTCCTCGATCCAGGTGAGACCGACGAGCCGGGTCCGCTCGCCCCGCGAACGGGCCCACAGCGCGGGGACGTTGCCGCCCTCACGGAAGAGTCCGGGCAGTGCGTGCGTGTAGTGGGCCTGCCGGTCCACGGCGGGGTGGGCGGCGTCCGGATCGATGTCCTGAAGGGACCGTACGGCGATGCCGTCCCGCGCGAACTCGGCGCTCAGCCACCGCTGATCGGCCGCGATGCCGGTCGCGGTGGGCACCGGACAGCGGGTGAACCAGAGCGTCTTGGGCACAGGGCGCACGAGGGCATGGGTCATGGACTCTTCCCGGGGAGGTGTGGTGGCGCGCCGCCGACGGGCCGCGGAGCAGCGGGCGGCGACGGACGAGCGAGCGAGGGTGAAGCAGAAGCGGGTGAAAAGGGGTGGGAGGTCAGCTACAGGTGGCGCTGGAGACGCGGGCCAGATCGATGTGGCGGCGCAGCGTGAAGGCGACGGGAACCGGGCGGGCGGCAGGCGCTGCGGTACGACGACCGTGCATGGCGCTGCTCCCCTCTCCCGTCCTGCGGGCGCTTCTGGTGGTGACGTCCGCAGACTGGCACGGACCGTGCCCCCTCATCAAGCCGCTTCCCATGATGTGGGAACGAACATGAACAGGGTGTTTCACCAGGGGGTTTATGGCTGATTCCGCTGCCGTAATGTGGGAAGCGGCCCATGCTGGACGAGCACGCGGACCAGGAGAGGAACACCCCCATGAGCGAGGCCACCACGCCGCGCCGTCCCGCCGGCGCCCAGGCGGTGCGGCGCGCCCTCGACGTCCTGCACTGCTTCCACGACAACGGCCCCGACCTCAGCGCGTCGGATCTCGCCCGGCGCCTGGAACTGCCCGTGTCGACGGCGCACCGCCTGGCCCGCACCCTGCTCGACGCCGGGTTCCTTGAGCAGGACTTCCGCACGGCGCGCTACCGGCTCGGCCCCTCCGTCACCGAGCTGGGGCGCCTCTCGTACCACCAGCGCGGCCTCCACCTGGCCGCGCCCGAACTCGCCGATCTGGCCGAACGCACCGGTGTCACCGCGGACTTGGCGCTGCGCAGCGGGCATCACGCGGTGATCGTGGCGGGTGGTTCGGTCACCCCGAAGGTCGGTCTGCGCCGCCCGCTGCACTCGACGGCGCTCGGCAAGGTCCTGCTCGCCTGGGCCCGGCCGGGCGAGGGCGGCCCCGCGACGCTGCCGTCGCTGTTCGCGTTCACCGAGCGGACCATCGTCGAACCGGCGGCCCTGGAGGCCGAGTTGGACCGCGTACGGGCCGACGGGTACGCCCGCAACGACGGCGAGTCGGCCCACGGCGTGCGCACCCTGGCCGTGCCGGTGCTCGACCGCGCGGGGTACGCCCGCTTCGCGCTCGCCCTGCGTGCGACGCCGCAGCTGATCACGGACGACCGGACGGACTGGTTCCTGGCCAGGGCACGGGGCTGCGCCCGCGCCCTGGAAATCCTGCTGCTTCCGCCGGGCGACCGGAGCGAATCGTGAACTTCGCCGGCGGCGGGCTGCCCCTCCCGTCGGCCCGCGCCTACCCGTGCCGATGCTCCGTCGCCCCGGCGGACCCCTTGGAAGCCCCCGAGGACTTCTTCGGCGCCGCCCCGGCATGGTGCGGCTCATACTCCGGGATCGTCCCGTCCGCCTTCTTCACCAGGAAGAGCCCCGCCATCCCCATGTCGGAGTGGCTCTGCACATGGCAGTGGTACATCCAGGCCCCGGCGCCCACGCCCTCCCCCGCGATGACCTGGAAGCCGAACGAGTCGCCGGGGCCGGTGATCTTGTCGTCGAGGATCTGGCTGGGGTCGTCGGGTCCGGTGAGCATGCCGGTCCTGTTGTCGGCCCAGCGATGACCGTGCACATGGAACGTGTGGTAGTACTCGCCGTGCGTGATGGACACGAACTCGACGCGATCGCCCACCGTGGCCTCGAAGTTGGGGCTGTCGTGACCGGCCTTGTTGTTGATCGTCATGTCGTTGAAGACGATGGTGAAGGTCTTGTCCGGCAGGATGTCGCCCTTGCGGCGCACGATGAGCGGACCGTAGAGCCCCTTGCGCAGGCCGCCGGTGCCGTGGTCGGTGCCGACGACGTGGTCGTGGTAGTGCCAGTAGCCCGCGGTGCCCGGCCGCCACGTGCCGTCCTTGCGGCGGCCCGGCGCGTGCGTGCGCCAGGTGTAGGTACGTTTGCCACCCGGCTCGACATCGCTCCTGGTGTGCTTGGTGCCGTCGCTGGAGATCTCGTAGTCCATGCCGTGGACGTGCAGGCTGGCGTTGACGTCCAGGGTGTTCTCGAACTCGATGTGCAGCGTGTCGCCTTCGTTGAGTTCGATGAGCGGTCCCGGGATCGACGCCTTGCCCTTCTCCAGGCCGTAGCCCAGCTGCCCGTCCGGAAGTTTCTCCGCGTACAGCTTGATGCGTCTGACCTCGCCGCCCGCGGGCGCGGTCCGCGGTGGCGCCTCGGCCGTGCTCGCGTCGGGCGCACTCGCGACCGACAACGATGTCACCCCCGCCGCCGCTGCCGCGCCGCCCACCAGCATCCGCCGGTTGAAGCTCCTTCGGTCCAGGCCACGCCGGTCCTGACTGCGTCTGTCCATGCCGAACTCCCCACTGCGGTACGGAGGGTGACGGGGCACAGGAGGCCCCGGGGACGGCCACACGGTATCCGCGTGATCTTCGTTTATCCACAGGCAGGACAAAGTTGGTGCTATCACGGTCATACCTATTGGCGACTGGCGAAAAGAGGTCTAGCTTCGACGGCGCTGTTGCTGCGACCGACGAGGGGTGGGTGTACTCATGCGGCTCACACCGCATCAAAAACCCTTGGACGTACGAGGGTTGAGCAGAGCACGACGCAGACCGAACCGCTCGCGACGGGCCTGGGCGGCCGCACTGCTGTCCGGCGCCCTGGTCACCGGGGCGCTCTCGGCGCAGGCCGCGTCCGCGCGGCCGTACCCTGAACCGCCGTTGACAACGATGTCCCTGCCTTCGCCGCCCGGCGGGGCCAACGTCAAGGTCCTGATCTTCTACGGCTCCGCCGCGGACGGCGACGAGTCCCCGGTCGTGAACGCCGGCATCGAGGCCATCGAGAAGATCGGCCAGTCGGGCCCGGCCGCCCAGCGGTTCAAGGTCGAGGCGACGGACGACCCCGCGGTCTTCACGGACGAGGCGAAGCTCGGCAAGTTCAACGCCGTCACCTTCCTCACCGGCGGCGGCGACGTCCTCGACCCCGAACAGGAGGCGGGCCTCGAGGCGTTCATGGAGGCGGGCGGCGGCTTCCTCGGCATCCATGACGCGGCGCGCGCGGAGCCGTACTCGAACTGGTTCACCGGGCTGATCGGCGCCCGGCCCGCCGAATCGAGCCCGGCGAACGTCCAGCGCGCCACCGTCGAGGTCGGCGACCGCGAGAACCCGGCGACCAAGGACCTGCCCCTCCAGTGGAAGCGCCCCGACCGGTGGCTGAACTGGACCAGGAACCCGTCCGGCGACGTGCACACGGTGGCCAGGGTGCGGGAGTCGACCTATCAGCCGGGCGACTCCAAGAACGGCTGGGACCACCCGGTGTCGTGGTGCCGCGACTACGACGGCGGCCGCTCCTTCTACACCGGCATGGGCGGCACGGCATCGTCGTACGACGAAGTGGACTTCCGCGGCCATCTGCGCGGCGCCCTGCTGTGGACCACCCGCATCGCGCGCGCCGACTGCAAGTCGACGATCAACGCCAACTACCAGGCGCAGCGCCTCACCCAGGCCAATCAGCCGGGCCAGAACGACCAGATCGGCGAGCCGCACGGCCTGGTCACCGCGCCCGACGGACGCGTGCTCTACATCGGCCGCGGCGGCGCCGACGCGTCGCAGCCGGTCGTCACCGACTGGAACAACCCGGACATCGGCAAGGGCAAGGGCGAGATCCACGTCTACGACCCGAAGACCAAGAAGGTGACCCTCGCGGGCGCCCTGTCCGTCTTCGGCAACAAGGGCGGCGGCGACGAGCTCATCAAGGTCGAAGAGGGCCTGCTCGGCATCGAGTTGGACCCGGGGTTCGAGCAGAACGGCTGGGTGTACCTGCACTACACGCCGCACTCCAGGATCAACCGCGACACGCACATGGGCGAGCGCTACGTCTCCCGGTTCACGCTCGACCTGGCCACCAACAAGCTGGACATGGCCAGCGAGAAGGTGCTCCTGAAATGGCCGGTGCAGATCCACAGCTGCTGTCACGCGGGCGGCGGGATGGCCTGGGACTCCAAGGGCAATCTCTACATCGCGACCGGCGACAACAACTCCTCGCGGTTCAGCGACGGTTACTCGGGCAACAACCCGCAGCCGAACTTCAAGGGCGTGTCCTTCGCCGACGCGCGCCGCACGGCGGGCAACACGAACAACCTCAACGGCAAGATCCTGCGCATCCACCCGGAGCCCGACGGGACGTACACGCTCCCCGAAGGGAACCTGTTCACGGGCAAGGAGCAGGACGAGGGCGGCGGCAAGACACGCGGCGAGATCTATGTGATGGGCGTCAGGAATCCCGCGCGCATCTCCATCGACAAGAAGACCGACACCCTGTACGCGGGCTGGGTCGGTCCGGACGCCGGTGAGCCGTCGACGACGTGGGGCCCCGCGAAGTACGACACGTTCGCGGCGATCACGCACGCCTCCAACCGCGGCTGGCCGTACTGCATGGGCAACAACCAGCCCTACCGCGACCGCAATCTGCCCGACCCGACGAAGCCGCTCGGCTGGTACGACTGCAAGAACCTCAAGAACGAGTCGCCCAACAACGACGGCCTGGTGAACATCCCGCCAGCCGAGCCCAACAACATCTGGTACTCGCCGCAGGGCGGCGGCGTCGACTACCCGCGCGACGCCAACGGCGTGCCGAGCTACAAGACGGAGGAGCAGAAGCAGCTCCTGCCCTGGCTCAAGGGCGGCGGCCAGGCCACCATGAACGGCCCGGTCTACCGCTACGACGCGGCGAGCACGAGCGCCGACAAGTGGCCCTCGTACTGGGACGGCAAGTGGTTCGTCGGCGACTTCTACGACGGCGACCAGCCGCGCCACGCGGTGCTCACCGACCCGAAGACGGTCGGCAGCGGCGGCCTTCCGGTGCACGCCGAATCGCTGCGGAAGATCATTCCGATCGGCAACGACGGCATCAAGAACCTCATGGACTGGAAGTTCGCCCCCGACGGTTCGCTGTACGTCCTCGACTACGGCCGCGGCTTCTTCACCTCGGACGCCAAGTCGGCGCTGTGGCGCGTGACGTACCAGGGCGGGGCCGCGACCCCGGCCGCCGACGACCTGGCAAGGAAGGCGGGATGATGCGTTCCCCCACGACGAGGACCGTCCCGAGGTCCGTACGCAAGCGAAGACTGTGGACGGCGCTGCTCGCCGCGCTGCTCATGGTGCTCGGCCTGACGTCGACCGCCGCGACGGCGCGCCCCGACAACACCGGCCTCGCCGCCGACCAGACGCTGACCTGGACCGCCGACAACGACATCACCACGTACAAGTCGGCGCCCACGACGGCCGTGGCGGGCAGGACGACGATCGTGTTCGAGAACAGCGAGGCGACCGGCAACACCACCGGCATGCCGCACACCCTGACGTTCGACGTCTCCGACCCCGAGTACAACAACGACGTCCAGCTGAACATCCTGGCCAACCCGAACGACGCCCAGGGCGGCAAGCACACCGCCGAGGTCACCCTCACCCCGGGCCGCTACCGCTACCACTGCACGATCCCCGGGCACGAGTCGATGCAGGGCATCCTCGTCGTGACCGAGGGCGGAGGCGAGGACACCACGGCGCCGGAGACCTCGGCCAAGGTGGAGGGGACGACCAACTCCGATGGCGCGTACGTCGGTTCGGCCACGGTCGCGGTGACGGCGACGGACGCGGGCTCCGGCGTCGACAGGATCGAGTACGCGGTCGGGGCGGACGGCGCCTGGCAGCCGTACACCGCGCCCGTGGTCGTCGACCAGGTCGGCACCCACAAGATCCGCTATCGGGCGTCCGACAAGGCGGGCAACGTCGCCGCGGAGAAGGCCGTCGACTTCACGGTGGTCCCGCCGCCCACGGACGACAAGACGCCGCCCGAGACCTCGGCCACGGTGACCGGCGAGAAGAACGACCAGGGGCAGTACGTGGGCATGGCGACCGTCACGGTGACGGCGTCCGACACCGGCTCCGGCGTCAACAAGATCGAGTACGCGATCGGGGACGGCGCCTGGACGGCGTACACCGCGCCGGTCATGGTCCACGAGACGGGCCCGCACAAGGTCCGCTACCGGGCGTCCGACAAGGCGGGCAACCAGGCGGCCGAGAAGTCCGTCGAGTTCACGGTCGTCGCGCCGCCGGTCGAGGACAGGACGCCGCCCGAGACCTCGGCGAAGGTCGAGGGCGACAAGGACTCGGACGGCGCCTACCTCGGCAGGGCGAAGGTGACGGTCACGGCGACCGACGCCGGATCGGGCGTCGCCAAGGTCGAGTACTCCCTGGACGGCGGCCCCTATCTCGCCTACGGGACACCGGTCGTCGTCGACCGCGTGGGGCGGCACTCCGTGGCGTACCGGGCGAGCGACAAGGCGGGCAACACGGCGGCGGCCAAGACCGTCTCCTTCACCGTCTCCGAGGGCGGCGGGGTCCCCGCGCCCAACTGCCCCGAATTCGACGAGCGGTTGACGGTGATCGTCGGCACGGTCGACACCGGCATCCCGAACCGTGTCACGAACAACCGCTGCCGCATCAACGAGCTGATCGAGGACGAGAAGGAGTGGACGTCGCACGCCCTCTTCCTGAAGCACGTCAAGGGCGTCACGGACAAGCTCCTGAAGGCGGGTGAGATCGACCAGCGCGAGTACAACAAGATCAACCGCGCCGCCAAGGAGTCCGGCATCGGCAGGCCCGGCCAGACGGAGGGCTACCGCAAGCTTTTCGACGGCACCCAGGAGACCTTCAAGAAGTGGGAGCAGGTGGGCGGCGGCACGTTCGGCCTGAACGCCGACGGCACCATCACCAGCAGCACATCGGTCCCGGGCATGGGCATGCTCTGGTTCCCCGAGCGCAAGTACGGCGACTTCTCCCTGAAGCTCCAGTGGCGCGACGACGCACCGGGCAACGGCAACACCAACTCCGGTGTCTTCGTGCGCTTCCCGCAGGTCCACGACCATCCGGAGGAGTCACGTCCGGAGTGGGTCGCCATCAAGTACGGGCATGAGGTGCAGGTCCTCGACCGTCCCGACGGCGACATGTACAAGACGGGATCGATCTACGGCTTCGACCGGGTGGGCCTCGCGGGCGCCGGAGTCACCCCGAAGGGCACGTGGAACGACTACGAGATCCGCGTGGTGGACCAGCACTACTCGGTCTACCGCAACGGCGTCCTGCTCAATGAGTTCGACAACGTCGGCGGCCAGGAGTTCGTCCCGCCGCGCGGCGACGACCCGGGCACGGACGGGCGGCGGTACGCGTCCGGCTATCTGGGCCTCCAGGTGCACGGCGTGACGGACGTGGTGTCGTACCGGGACATCAGGATCAAGGAGCTATAGCGGCCGGTGTTTCCAGGTGCCCTCGTCCCCCAGGGGCGGGGGCACCGTCGTGTCACCGGACCGGCGTCACCTCGACGGCCACCGAGTCCGGACTGCCGTGCGTGAGCACCGGGTTGCTCCGCACCGAGACATAGTCCTCGGGCGCCACGGCCCCGGAGCCGTCGACATCCGCGTGCACCCGGACCGTGTAGCGGGCCCGGGGGTCCGGCCGCGGCACCGCGAGCGTGAGGCGGGGCGCCGCGGTCAGGTCGACGTCCCGCTCGGCGGTGCGGGACACGACGTGGGCCGGCGCGTCCGCCGCGGTGATCTCCTCGACCTGTGCGCGCAGGGTCACGGTGCCCCGCGGCGGCGTCGTGCCCGGCGCGAGACGGACAGCGATTTCTACGTTGCGCATACGCTCGCCCAGCCCTTGTTGGTCGGCAGGTGCCCCGCTACTTTCCGCAAAATAGCGCCCTTTGTGGCGGGGCGGGAAGTCAGGGTAGAGGGGAGAGACACCATGCCGGCTTCCGAGTCGCGAGTTTCTGGTGAGGGACACGGGGAGTTCCGCTCCTCGCGGGATGTGCGGACCGGTCTGATCGACGGTGTGAGCTTCCGGATCAAGCCCGTGCAGTATGTGGACATCGACGGGCTCGCGGTCTTCGAAGGCGACATCGTGCTCGGGTCCGTCGCGGAAGTCGAGCGCCGCACCTCGGAATTGCGGGCGGAATCGGAAGGGAAAGTACCGGAGTCGGCGGTCGTCATCACGGGAAAGCAGTTCCGCTGGCCCAATGCGCTCGTCCCCTTCGAGATCGACGCGAACCTGCCGAACCAGCAGCGGGTGACCGACGCGATCGCGCACTGGCAGTCCCGCACCCGGATGCGCTTCGTGCAGCGCACGGCCGCCAATCAGGGGCAGTTCCCCGACTTCGTGCGTTTCGTGCCCGGCGGCGGCTGTTCGTCCTTCGTGGGACGGCAGGGCGGTGGGCAGAACATCACGCTCGGCACCGGCTGCACGACGGGAAACTGCATTCACGAGATCGGGCACGCGGTCGGCCTCTGGCACGAGCAGAGCCGTGAGGACAGGGACCAGTTCGTGACGATCATCTGGGCCAACATCACCCAGGGCTTCGAGCACAACTTCGACCAGCACATCACGGACGGCGACGACGTGGGTGCGTACGACTACGGCTCGATCATGCACTACCCGCGGGACGCCTTCTCCAGGAACGGCCAGGACACCATCGTGCCGACCGTGCAGGGCGCCGTCATCGGCCAGCGCGCCGGGCTCAGCACGGACGACATCTCCGCCGTGCACGCGATGTACGGTCCTTCACCGGCGTCGGGGCCCGTGGTGTCGTGGGAGTCGGACCGTCTGGACGTCTTCGCGATCGGCACCGACTCGGCGCTCCACCACAAGTGGTGGGACGGCAAGGCGTGGGGCCCGGCCGTCAAGGGCTGGGAATCCCTCGGCGGCATCTGCACCAGCCCGCCGACGTCCCTCGCGTGGGCGCACGACCGGCTCGACGTGTTCGTCATCGGGACGGACTCGGCGTTGCACCACAAGTGGTGGGACGGGAATTCCTGGGGACCTGGCGTCAAGGACTGGGAATCCCTGGGCGGAATCTGCACCAGCGCGCCCGAGGCTGTTTCCTGGGGTCCCGACCGGCTGGATCTCTTTGTGGTCGGCACCGACTCGGCATTGCACCACAAGTGGTGGGACGGAAACGCGTGGGGTCCGAGCGTCAAGGGCTGGGAATCCCTCGGCGGAATCTGCACCAGTGAACCCGTCGCGGTCTCCTGGGGCGCGAACCGGCTCGACCTCTTCGTCGTCGGCACCGATTCCGCGCTCCACCACAAATGGTGGG
>NZ_JBHYJI010000001.1:172141-182554 GCF_042740435.1 Streptomyces sp. NPDC059002
ACGGCAGCAACTGGGGCCCCAGCGTCACAGGGTGGGAATCCCTCGGCGGCATCTGCATGAGCGAACCCGTCGCGGTGTCGTGGGGACAGAACAGGCTGGACCTCTTTGTGGTCGGCACCGACTCGGCGCTCCATCACAAGTGGTGGGACGGCAGCAACTGGGGCCCCAGCATCAAGGGCTGGGAATCCCTCGGCGGAGTGTGCGAGGGCACCCCCGTCGCCGTTTCCTGGGGCGCGAACCGGCTCGACCTCTTCGTCGTCGGCACCGACTCCGCGCTCCACCACAAATGGTGGGACGGCAGCAACTGGGGCCCCAGCGTCACAGGGTGGGAATCCCTCGGCGGCATCTGTACGAGTTCGCCGACGGCGGTGGCCTGGGAGCCGAACCGGCTCGACGTGTTCACCAGGGGCACGGATTCGGCGCTGTTCCACAAGTGGTGGGACGGCAGCAACTGGGGTCCCGGAGTCAAGGACTGGGAATCCCTCGGCGGCGTCCTGACCCGCTTCACGGACTGAGGGCCCTCCGGCAGCGGCCGGGTCATTCCTCGTGTCTGGCCCGGCTCGGCTGCACCCGCTTCGGCTCCCCCGGCATCTTCGGGAACTCCGGCGGATACGGCAGGTCGCCGAGGCCCCGGTCCCGCTCGTCCCGGTCGGCCAGTTCGAGGAGCGCGTCGAGGGAGCCGGGCGCGTCCGCCATGTCGGCGTGCACATCGCCGACCTTCGCGAAGCGCTCCGGCATGGTGCCGATGTCGAAGTCCTCGGGCACCGCGTCGTCGACCTCCGTCCACCGCAGCGGCGCCGACACCGGGGCGTGGGGGCGGGCCCGTACGGAGTAGGCGGAGGCGATGGTGCGGTCCCTGGCCGTCTGGTTGTAGTCCACGAAGACCCGCTCCCCCCGCTCCTCCTTCCACCACGCCGTCGTCACCGCGTCCGGCATGCGCCGCGCCAGCTCGCGCCCGCAGGCGATGGCGGCCCGCCGCACCTCGGTGAAGGTCCAGCGCGGTGTGATCGGCACGAAGACGTGCAGGCCGCGCCCGCCGGAGGTCTTCGGCCAGCCCGTCAGGCCCCCGAACTCGTCCAGGACCGCGCGCAGTTCGTGCGCGGCCCGCACCGCCTCGGCGTAGTCCGTGCTGACCTGGGGGTCGAGGTCGATGCGGAGTTCGTCGGGGTGGTCGGCGTCGTCGCGCCGCACCGGCCAGGGGTGGAAGGTGAGCGTGCCGTACTGCGCGGCCCAGATCACGGCCGCCACCTCGGTCGGGCAGATCTCGTCCGCGGTGCGTCCGCTGGGAAAGGTGACGGTGCCGGTGGGGATCCAGTCGGGCAGGTTCTTCGGGGCGCGCTTCTGGTAGAAGGACTCGCCGGTCACGCCCTCCGGGTAGCGCTCCAGGGTCGTGGGGCGGTTCCTGAGCGCGCGCAGGATGCCGGGCCCGACGGCCACGAAGTACTCGGCGAGGTCCAGCTTGGTGAACCCCCGCTCGGGAAAGATCACCCGGTCCGGGCTGGAGAGCCGCACCGTCCGCTCCCCCGTGTCGATCTCCACGGCCGCGCTCTTGCCCTTGGCTGCACCCATGCGGGCCACGCTAAGCGGAGGGGGCATTCACCGCATACTGGGTGATACTGGCGCGCGCACCGCACGGGCGCCCCATAAATTGGGATCATGGACCTGCCGGTGCGGCCCCCCGTGAAACCCATGCTCGCCAAGCCCGTCGCGAAGATCCCGCCGGGCATGCAGTACGAGGCCAAATGGGACGGGTTCCGTGCGATCGTCTTCCGCGACGGGGACGAGATCGAGATCGGCAGCCGTACGGGGAAGCCGCTGACCCGCTACTTCCCGGAGCTGGTGGACGCCCTTCGGGAGCGGCTTCCGGCGCGTTGTGTGATGGACGGGGAGATCGTCATCGCCAGGGACGGGCGCCTTGACTTCGATGCGCTCACGGAGCGGATTCATCCGGCGGCGTCGCGGGTGGCGCTGCTCGCGGAGCGGACGCCCGCGTCGTTCGTCGCGTTCGATCTGCTCGCGCTCGGGGACGACGCGCTCCTCGACTCGCCGCTCGCCGACCGCAGGGCCCTCCTGGTGAAGGCGCTGGACGGCGTCACCGCCCCCGTCCACGTGGCCCCGGCGACCACGGATCCGGAGGTGGCGCGGGAGTGGTTCGAGCGGTTCGAGGGTGCGGGGCTGGACGGTGTCATCGCCAAGCCGCTCGATCTGCGCTACCGGCAGAACGAACGCCTCATGTTCAAGATCAAGCACGCACGGACGGCGGACTGCGTCGTCGCGGGCTACCGCTTCCACAAGAGCGGGCCGGTCGTCGGCTCGCTGCTCCTCGGGCTCTACGACGAAGGGGGCGCCCTGCAGCACGTCGGTGTGTGCGCGGCGTTCTCGATGCAGCGGCGTGCCGAGCTCGTCGAGGAACTGGAGCCGCTGCGGATGGAGTCCGCGGCGGGGCATCCGTGGGCGGCGTGGACGGACGAGTCCGCGCACGAGACGGCGAGGATGCCCGGCGCCCCGAGCCGCTGGTCGGGCAAGAAGGACCTGTCCTGGGTGCCGCTGCGCCCGGAGCGGGTCTGTGAGGTGGCGTACGACCACATGGAGGGCGGCCGGCGCTTCCGGCACACGGCCCGCTTCCGTACCTGGCGCCCCGACCGCACCCCGGAGAGCTGCACCTACGCCCAGTTGGAGGAGCCGGTGCGGTACGACCTCACGGATGTGCTCGGCCCACAGGCCTGACCCGCGCGCGGGCGAGCGTCCGCGACGTAATCACGCCAATGTGCGAAGCGGCTCCCGCGCACCTTCCGCCCCATTGACCCCGACCGTATGCTCCTGCGCCTGACACGTCAGTTACCGACGGTAAGGGGGACGGGGCATGGGGCACAGCGATGCCGAGGCGGGTGCGGGAAACAGGGGCAGCACGCGACGGGGATTCGTCGCGGGAGCCGCGGCGGTGGGCGGTGCCGCCGCGCTCGGCGTGGGCACGGGAGCGCTGCCCGCGGCCGCGGCCACCCCCGGGGCGCCGCGGGCTCGGCAGTCCGTGGCGGTGCTCGGCGGCGGCGTCGCGGGACTCACCGCCGCCCACGAGCTGGCCGAACGCGGCTTCGCCGTCACGGTCTTCGAGCGCAGGGCGCTCGGCGGCAAGGCCCGCAGCATGGACGTGCCGGACAGCGCGAAGGGCAACCGCAAGCCGCTGCCCGGCGAGCACGGCTTCCGCTTCATCCCGGGGATCTACCACAACCTCCCCGACACGATGCGCCGCATCCCCTTCCCCGGGAACGCGAACGGCGTCTGGGACAACCTGGCGGCGCCCCGCGAGATGTCGTTCGCGCGCACGGGCCGCGAGGACCTCCGCATGCCCATCCCGTGGCCGGGCAGCGACCCCGAGCAGCTCACGCCCGACGACATCGCGCGGGCGCTGACCGCGCTGCTCGACACCGCCTTCCACCTGCCCGCCCACGAGATCGCGTACTTCGTGAACCGCGCCCTGGTCTTCCTGACCAGCTGCGACGAACGCCGCGACGACGACTGGGAGTCGACGCCCTGGTGGGACTTCGTGCGCGCCGAGCGGATGTCGAAGGACTACCAGCGCATCCTCGCGATCGGCGTCACCCGCAACATCGTGGCGACGAAGGCCGAGGTCGCCAGCACCCGCACCGTCGGCACGCTCGGTGAGGCGTTCGTCTTCAACGCGCTCGGCCAGGGCGCGGACGGCCCGCCCGACCGGCTCCTGAACGCGCCGACCAACGAGGCGTGGATCGACCCGTGGGTGGCCCATCTCACGTCGCTGGGCGTGGAGTTCAAGGTCGGCTGGACCGTGCGCGAGCTGGCGTTCGGCGGCGGCCGCATCACCAGGACCGTGGTCGAGGACCCCGGCGGGGTGCGGCGCGACATCACCGCCGACCACTACGTCCAGGCGATGCCCGTGGAACACGCGCGCCGGACGTGGAGCGCCGAACTCAAGGCCGCCGACCCGCAGTTGGCGCGCTGCGACAAGCTGGAGACGGACTGGATGACGGGCATCCAGTTCTATCTGACGGAGCGCCCGCCCGTCGTGAAGGGCCACTTCAATTGCATCGACTCCCCCTGGTCGCTGACCGGTATCGCGCAGGCGGGGCACTGGCCGCACCGCGACTTCCCCGCCGACTACGGCGACGGCGTCGCGGTCGACTGTCTGTCGGTGGACATCTCCGAGTGGGACAAGCCGGGCATCCTGTACGGCAAGACGGCCAAGCAGTGCACGCGGGACGAGGTCGCCAAAGAGGTGTGGGCACAGCTCAAGGCCGCGCTCAACGACACCGGGAAGACGGTGCTCAGCGACAGCAAGCTGCACTCGTGGTTCCTGGACCCGGGCGTCGACGGCCTCGGCACCCCGCACCCGACCAACCAGGACGAGCTGCTCATCCACCCGGTGGGCACCCTGCACAACCGCCCGTCGGCCGCCACGAAGATCCCCAACCTCTTCCTCTCCGGCGACTACGTCTCCGTCGACATCGACCTGGCGACGATGGAGGGCGCCAACGCCTCGGCCCGCCAGGCGGTCAACGCCCTGCTTGAGCGGGCGGGTTCGGACCAGAAGCCCTGCACGGTGACCCCGCTGTTCCGCGCCCCGGCGATCGAACTCCTCAAGCGCCACGACCGCACCCGCTACCGGCTCGGCCTGCCGAACGCCCTGGATCTGGGCTGAGGGGCTGCGAGCGGGCGCGTACGGGGTAGGAACCCTCGCATGAGACGGCCGACGCACGCGCGCGCACGGACCGGGGCCGCGGTGGCGATCGCACTCGCCGCCCTGGCGTCCGGCTGCACCATCGACCCCTCCGGGGCGGACGGCAAGCCTCCGTCGGAGGGGTCGGGGCAGGGCGGCTCCGTGCTCGCCGTGAAGATCGACAACGTGGGTCCCGCGCGCCCGCAGACCGGTCTCGACGCCGCGGACGTCGTCTATGTCGAGCAGGTGGAGGCGGGCCTCAGCCGCCTCATGGCGGTGTACGCCTCGCGCGTGCCGTCCACGATCGGGCCGGTGCGCAGCGCGCGCGAGACCGATCTCGAACTGCTGAGGCAGTTCGACCGTCCGGTGCTCGCGTTCTCCGGGGCGCAGTCGAAGCTGCTCCCGCTGATCGCGGACGCACCCCTGCGCGCGCTGCCGCCGGGCAAGGCGCCCGGCGACGCCTACTTCCGGGGTGGCGGCAGGGCGGCGCCCCACAATCTCTTCCTGCGCCCCGGCGCCCTGAAGGCCGCCCCGCGCGCGAGCGGTCTGGAGAGCACCGGGTTCCGCTTCGGCCCGCGCCCGGCGGGCGGCACCCCGGAGACCCGCAGGACGGTGCGCTTCCCCGCGGCCCGCTTCACCTTCGACTGGGTGGAGTACGAGGGGCGTTGGCGCATCGCCATGGACGGGGAACGGGCCCGTACGTCCGAGGGCAAGGAGCTCGGCGCGGCCACCGTCGTCGTGCAGTACGTGAAGGTCCGCGAGTCCCGCTTCCACGACCGCTCGGGCAACGTCTCGCCGTTCACCGAGACGGTCGGTTCGGGCCGGGCGCGGGTGCTGCGGGACGGGCGGGCCTACGACGCACGCTGGGAGCGGCCCACGGCCGAGGACGGCACGGAGTTCACGACGGCGGACGGCGACCGGCTGCCGTTCGCCAAGGGGCAGGTGTGGGTGGTGTACGCGAAGGCCTGAGCGCCGCCGCCCCGGTCAGCCCCGGGTGACGGCGGCCGGTTCCACGGGGTTGCGCAGCCCTTCCGCGGCGTCCGCGACCCGCTGGATCAGGTCGAAGAACACGCTCTGCTCGTCGGTGGAGAGCGGTGCGAGGAAGACCTGGTTCATCCTGGCCGTGCGCAGGGTCAGCTTGCGGTGGGTGCGCACGCCCTCGTCGGTGAGGCGCAGCAGATAGCGCCGCCCGTCCTGCGGGTCGCGCACCTTGTCGAGCAGTTCGCGGCGGATCAGTCTGCTGATGACCTCGGCGACGGTGGACCGGTCGAGGCCCACCCGCTCCCCCACGGTCCGCTGGTCGAGGCCGGGTTCGGCGACGAGGGCGTTGAGCACGGCAAACTGGGGCGAGGTGATCTCCTCGGAGACCATCGTGTTCCACAGGAGGTAGTGCGCCTGCTGCAGCCGCCGGGCCAGATGCCCGGGGTGGGTGGCAAGGTCCACCGCGGCCATGGGGTTCTCCTTCTTAGTCGGTGCACTGAACAATACCTGGCCGAGGCCTCCTCCGTTACCTGCTCTTGCCACGAACTTCCGGACCTCCTACGCTCAGCTGAATAGTCAGTGCCCTGACTAATTGGTCCTGGCTCAGGGGACACGGAGACACGGAAAGAGGGGGCTGCGCGGATGGACAAGGTGATGGCCACGGCCGCCGACGCGGTGGCCGACGCCCGGGACGGGGCGTCGCTCGCGGTCGGCGGCTTCGGCCTGAGCGGAGTGCCGAACGAACTGATACGGGCGCTGCACCGGTCCGGTGTCACGGATCTGCACGTGGTGTCCAACAACTGCGGAGCGATGGACTCCGGGCTCGCCGTGCTGCTCTCGGCGGGCCGCATCGCCCGCGTGACCGGCTCCTACATCGGCGCCAACAAGGAGTTCGCCCGCCAGTACCTGGGCGGTGAACTGGAGGTCGAGATGATCCCGCAGGGCACCCTCGCCGAACGGCTGCGGGCCGGCGGCGCGGGCATCCCCGCCTTCTACACCCCCGCCGGGGTCGGCACCCAGGTCGCCGACGGCGGACTGCCCTGGCGCTACGACGGGGAGGGCGGGGTGCGGGTGGCGTCGCCGCCCAAGGAAGTACGCGACTTCGACGGCACGGAGTACGTCCTGGAACACGGCATCCGCACCGACTTCGCCCTGGTGCGGGCGGCCAGGGGCGACCGGCACGGCAACCTCGTCTTCGCCAAGTCCGCGCGGAACTTCAACCCCCTCGCGGCCATGGCGGGCCGGGTCACGATCGCCGAGGTGGAAGAGCTGGTGGAGCCCGGCGCCATCGACCCCGACGAGGTGCACCTGCCCGGGATCTTCGTGCAGCGGGTCGTCGCGCTCACCCCCGAGCAGGCGGCCGACAAGGGCATCGAGAAGCGGACGGTGAGTCTCTGATGGCGTGGACCCGTGAGGAGATGGCCGCACGCGCCGCGGCCGAGCTGCGCGACGGCCAGTACGTCAACCTCGGCATCGGGCTGCCGACGCTGATCCCCAACCATCTGCCGCCCGGCGTCGAGGTGGTCCTGGAATCCGAGAACGGCATCCTCGGCGTGGGCCCCTACCCCACCGAGGCCGAGGTCGACCCCGACCTCATCAACGCGGGCAAGGAGACCGTGACCGTACTGCCCGGCGCCTCCTACTTCGACTCCGCGCTCTCCTTCGGGATGATCCGCGGCGGGCACATCGACGTCGCCGTCCTGGGCGCGATGCAGGTGTCCGCCCGCGGCGACCTCGCCAACTGGGCGGTCCCCGGCAAGATGATCACGGGGATCGGCGGGGCGATGGACCTCGTGCACGGCGCCCGCACCGTCATCGTCGTCATGACGCACACCACCAAGGACGGCGCCCCGAAGATCGTCGACGAGTGTGCGCTGCCGCTGACCGGCAGGACGTGCGTCGACCGGATCATCACCGACCTCGGCGTGCTCGACGTCACCGGAGACGGCCTGGAACTGGTCGAGTCGGCGCCGGGCGTCACGGTCGACGAGATCACCGCACGGACCGCGGCGAAGGTGCACGTCCCCGAAGGAATCATCCCCGCCCCAGCACCCTCCCCCGCACTTCCCCCTGCACGGAGCCGCCGGACATGACGACGATCACGCAGCCCCAACCCCAGCCCCGGCCCCTGCCCGACGGACTCGACCAGCACGCGATCGACGCCGAGGTCGCCAGACTCCAGGCGGCAGCGGCCCCCGGGAACCATCCGCCGCGCGACTACCCGCCCTACCGCAGCAGCCACTTCCGCCACCCCAAGCGGCCCCTGATACCCGTCCGCGACCCGGAGGCGGTGGAGCTGACAGGACCGGCCTTCGGCGTCACCGACGTCACGGACCTCGACCGCGATCTGACGCGGCAGCACCAGGGCGAGCCGCTCGGCGAGCGGATCACCGTGAGCGGCCGGATCCTGGACCGCGAAGGGCGTCCTGTGCGCGGCCAGTTGGTCGAGCTGTGGCAGGCCAACGCGTCCGGGCGGTACGCCCATCAGCTGGACCAGCACCCGGCGCCCCTCGACCCGAACTTCACGGGCTTCGGCCGCTGTCTGACCGACGACACGGGCGCGTACTCCTTCACGACGATCAAGCCGGGCGCCTACCCGTGGCGCAATCACGTCAACGCCTGGCGCCCCGCCCATCTGCACTTCTCGCTCTTCGGCACGGCGTTCACCCAACGCCTGGTCACCCAGATGTACTTCCCCGGGGACCCGCTCTTCCCGTACGACCCGGTGCTGCGGTCGGTGACCGACTCCGCCGCGCGGCAGCGGCTCGTCTGCACCTACGACCACGACCTGTCCGTGCCCGAGTGGTCGCTCGGCCACCGCTGGGACATCGTCCTCGACGGCCCGTCCGCGACCCTCTTCGAGGAAGGCGAGCACCACTGATGCCGCACGCCCCCACCCCCTCGCAGACCGTCGGCCCCTTCTACGGCTACGCGCTGCCCTTCCCCGGCGGCGGCGAGGTCGCGCCCGCCGGGCACGCCGACACCATCACCCTGCACGGGTACGTCTTCGACGGCGCGGGACAGCCCGTCCCCGACGCCCTGATCGAGACCTGGCAGCCCGCCCCCGACCGCTCGCGCACGGGCGCGCCCGGCTCGCTGCGGCACGATCCCGTCACGGGGCGGGTGATCGGCAGGGACGGCGTCGCGTTCACCGGGTTCGGCCGGGTGCCGACCGACGCGGACGGCCACTGGACGGTGCGGACGCTGCCGCCCGGGGGCGTCTCGTACATCTCGGTCGCCGTCTTCGCGCGCGGGCTCCTCCATCACCTGTACACGCGCGCGTACCTGGTGGACGAACCCGGCGACGCGCTGCTCGGCTCGCTGGACGCGGAGCGGCGGTCCACGCTGATCGCCCGGAGCGAGCAGGACCGCACGTACCGCTTCGACATCCGTCTCCAAGGGGACGGCGAGACCGTGTTCCTGGAGTTCGCGTGACCGGCCTGCTCTCCCCCGGCTCGGTGGGCTCGCCCGCCGAGGCGGCGACGTCCGACGTGGCCTTCCTCCAGGCGCTCCTGGACGCCGAGTCCGCGCTCACCCGCGCCCAGGCCGCAATCGGCATCGCCCCGCAGGAAGCGGCGGCGGCGATCACGGAGGCGGCCCGTGACGCGGCCCGCTTCGACGCCCGCGCCATCGCGCTCCGCGCGCGGGACGGCGGCAACCCCGTGATCCCGCTGGTCGCGGACCTGACGGCCGCGGTGCCCGCGTCGGCGGCGCCGTACGTCCACCGGGGCGCGACCAGCCAGGACATCCTGGACACCGCCGCGATGCTGGTGTCCGCGCGGACCCTGGACCTGATCCTCGCCGACCTGGACCGCACGGCCGCGGCGACGGCACGCCTTGCCGCGGAGCACCGCGACACCCCGATGCCGGGCCGCACCCTGACCCAGCACGCCGTGCCGACGACGTTCGGCCTCAAGGCCGCGGGCTGGCGCGCCCTGGCCCTCGACGCACGGGACCGGGTGGAGACGGTACGGAGGAGCCTGCCGGTGCAACTGGGCGGCGCGGCGGGGACGTTGGCCGCCCTGGGCGCATACGGGGCGCAGGGCGGGGACGAGGGCCGTGACGGCGCCGACGCCGCCGTGCGGGTTCTTGCCGCGTACGCCGCCGAATTGGCGCTCCGCGAGCCCGCGCTGCCCTGGCACGTGCTCCGTACGCCCGTCGCCGATCTCGCGGGCGCGCTCGCCTTCACCGCGGGCGCGCTGGGCAAGGCCGCGGCCGACGTCCTCACGCTCTCCCGCACCGAGATCGCCGAGGTGTCCGAGGGGGTGGGCGGCGGGTCGTCCGCCATGCCGCACAAGGCGAATCCCGTGCGGGCCACGCTCGTCGCCGCGGCCGCGCGGCGCGCGCCCGGGCTCGCCGGGACGCTGTTCGGGTCCCTTGCCGCCGAGGACGAGCGGCCCGCGGGGGCCTGGCACGCCGAGTGGGAGCCCCTGCGGGAGCTGCTGCGCCTGACCGGCGGCGCGGCACGGGCCGCCGCCGAACTCGGCGAGGGACTGCGCGTCCATCCGGACGCGATGCGGGAACACCTGGGCCTGACAGGCGGGTTGATCGTGTCCGAGCGGCTCGCGGCGGAGCTGACACCGACGCTCGGCAGGGCCCGCGCGAAGGCGCTCCTGACCGAGGCCGCACACCGCACCCGTACCGAAGGCCGCTCCCTCGCCGACATCCTGGCGGACGAGCCCGCCCTCAAAAACCTCGAACCCGCCCCCAACCTCAGCAACCTCACCAACCCCACCCAC